>JAFSGG010000033.1 GCA_017434775.1 Clostridia bacterium | reverse complement strand
AGTCAACCACTTCGCGGGGATGGGTGCAGGGAGGAACTCCCTGCCGCAGGGGTACAGGGGACGAGCAGTCCCCTGCTTTGGTCGTTCTTCGCGCTTTATGCAACCATTGTTCGTTTCCTTGTTTCACCAATGGCTGAAGAAGAAGCCGGCCAGAGGCGTCAGGATGATCATGACGGTGGAGAAGCTGAAGGACTCCACGGAAGTGAGGGTGGCCCGCTGCTGGGAGGGGAACATATCCTGCAGCCGGGCGTTGGTGCGCACTTGCAGGGCATCGTCCGCCATGGCGGAGAGAAAGCCGCCCAGCACCATCACAAGGCAGGATGGGCTGTGTTCCATCAAAACGCCGGTGAGCACCAGCAGGCAGCTGAAAAGGAACAGGCGGGGATAGTGGATGCTTTTCCATTGCAAAATCAGCCGGGAGCCCACGATGCCGCCCATTTCCAACGCCAGCAGAGCCGGCCCCAGGGCCCAGGCCGGGATGCCTTTTGCGGGTAGCTTGGCCTGCAGGAAGAAAAGGAGCAGGATATCCACGGCACCCACCAGGGAATTGCACAGCATCAGGGGAAACGCTTTTTTTGCGCTGCGGATGAAGGCAAAGCTTTCCCGGAAACAGGCGAGCAGTTTTTGCAGGATGGTCTTCCCCTTTTCTGCTGCGCCGGGGCACATTTCCTTCAGGGAAAAGAGAAGGCAGAGCTGGATGAGCCCGGTGAAAACATCCGTAGCATAGGCAATGCGGTGGCCGATTTGCAGGGCAAAGCCGGCGCAGAGGGTGGAAAGGCCGCTGCAGAGGCGATAGATTACCAGCTGATTAGCCATGTATTTTTCAAAGCGGCTTTCCTGCCCGGCTTCCTTCAGGGAATCGTAGGCCAGGGCATCCCCGGAGCCGGAGGAGAAATTATAGCTGAGAGCGATGAAGGCGATGGACAGGCACACCATGAAAAGGTTATGGGAAGCGATCATGACGGCGCAGCCGATCATGCGCATGAGGGTGCTGACGAGGAGCATTCTTTTTCGGCCGAACACATCCGCCAGCACGCCGGAAGGGATTTCGAATAGGAGGCTGACGATATGGAACACCGTTTCCGCAAGGCCGATTTCCACCAGCGTGTAGCCCCGGGCAGCCAGAATGGCCACCCAGGCGCCGGTGAGGGACAGATTGCCCAGCACGGAGGATGTATAGAGTTTTGCAAGCTGTTTCTTAATATTCAACATAAAAAATCTCCTTAACTGTATTTGAAAAAACGTTAAGGAGATAATGCGCTATTTCAGGTGAAAAGGCCGAACCTGCGTCGAAAACCGTCGTTACCCCTTCAAAAAGGGCGCACTACCCCCTTGAAGGGCGAAAATAGACCCTTTGGTACGCAGTACGGTTGGGGTTTCCCAGCGCATGCAGACGGCCTCCTTTCATTCATGGGATGGAAAAAGTATAGCATGGCGAAAGCCGATTGTCAAACATGTTCCTTATTTCCGGCAGCGGAAGGTGCCGTATTCCTTGGGGATGTGCAGAGCGCCGTTTTCCATGCGGCTTTCCAACAGGCGGCGCAGAGCGTTGTCCTCTGCACTGTCCAGGCCGCTCATGCAAGCCAGCGAATGGATATAGGCCATCAGATCGTCCGGATCGGTGATCAGCAGGGCATCCTGCCGGTGAAAGCAGGTGATTTCGCTGAAGAAGGGCTTGAGCAGGCTTTCGCCGTTTTGCAGGGTGAAGGAAAGGTGGGGCGGCACCTGCTCCCCGGCCAGCATTTCCCGCAGATAATCCACCACCGTTTTTGCGCCGGAAGTGGCACAGTGGAAATATCCCCCTGTTTTCAGCACCCGGCGCACTTCCGAAAGTCCTTTTGCCAGATCCGGCACATGATAGAGCATCATGTTGGCAATGACCAGATCAAAGTACCCGTCCGGGAAGGGCAGGGCCTGAATATCCGCCGTCTGGAACGAAAGGAAGGAGGGTTCGCCCAGGGCGGCCCGGGCTTCTGCCACCATGCCGGGGGACAGATCCGTCAGGATCAGGCATTGGGGTTCCGGTATAGCAGGCAGTTTTCCCTGCCACAGCGCACCGCTGCCGCAGCCGATTTCCAGAATCCGCATGCCGGGAAAGAAAACATAATGGGAAAACAGCCAATCGCTGAAGGGCTCTTTCTGCAGGGAATATTTCTGGTGGAAGCGGATGCGGATGTTCAGGGTATCGGCGGTTTGATACTGGCTGTACAGGGTTTGGGCATCGCTCATACGGCTCATGGGGCATCCTCCATTGGAACGATTTCGCATACGGTGAGGGTGTTCTCCTCCACCCGGAAGCGCACGTCCTTTCCCTCAAAGGGAAAGCCGTAGATGCGGTTTGGATCCTTCTGGTAATGGGGGCGGGGATCCTGTGAAAGGAGGGACAGGAGGGTCTGCCGGACATCCGGAGAAAAAGCAGTTTGCAGCTGTTCCGGGAAAATCACCTGCAAGCCATCCTTTTCATGCTCTCCGGCAAAGCCTGCCCGGGCATGAGGGATGCTATCCGAAAAGGGCAGGTAGGGCTTGATATCGTACACCGGGGTGCCATCCATCATGTCTGCCCCGGCAAGGATCAGCACGGTGCCCTGATCCCGGGTTTTCCGGATTTCCTTCAGCTCCACGCAGGAAAGGCCGATGGGGTTGGGGCGGTAGGGCGAACGGGTGGCAAAAACCCCCATGCGCTTGTTGCCTCCCAGCCGGGGCGGCCGCACCGTGGGGCGCCAACCATCCGTTTTGTTATCATGAAAGCCCCAGATGATCCACAGATGGGAATAGCCGTCCAACCCCCGGAGGGCATCGTCCACCCGGTATTCTTTTTCAAACACGAGGGTGGACAGCAGCCCTTCCGTGAGCCCGGATTGCCGGGGCAGAGCGAATTTTTCTTTGAAATCATTATGGATACGGGCAATGATCTGCATGCAAAACACCTTTTTGAAAAAGAGAGGCAGGAACAGCCTCTCTTTTGTATTATCTTTCTTCCCGGAAATAGGGCATACCCAGTGATGCCGGCGGCTGGTTTTCCCGCTTTTTGCTGATGCTGGAAATGATCAGCACAATGATCGTCACCACATAGGGCAGCATTTTCATCAGGGGCTGAGCCGTCATGGCGGAGAAGATGCCGCCAAGGGTGGTCAGCTGGCTGGCACAGCGATACAGGAAACCGAAAGCAATGGAGCCGATGATGGCCAGATGGGGCCGCCACAGGGAGAAAATAACCAGGGCAACGGACAGCCAGCCGTATTCTTCCAGATTCTTATAGGCTTCGTTGGAGGCTTCAAAGTCGATAATGCTATAGAAGCCGCCCAGGGCTGCAATGCCGGCGCCAATCAGCGTGGCGATGTATTTATACTTGGTAACGTTTACGCCCACGGCATCGGCCGTGCCGGGGTTTTCGCCGATGGAACGCAGCCTGAGCCCCACTTTGGTGCGCATCAGCACCCAGGAAGCCACGCAGCAGATCACCAGCGCCAGGAAGAACAGGATGCCAAGCTTTTGCAGTTCATCCGTGCGGTTGGCAAAGGGCTGGCGGAACAGTTCACGGCTGAACTTGAGGTAAGTGGTGTGGTTCATGGCCTTGATGCCAAACAGCACACGGCTGAGCCCGGCGCCAAAGGTGGTGAGAGCCAGGCCGGTCACGTTCTGGTTGGCGCGCAGGGTGATGGTGAGAAAGCTGTAGATGAGCCCTGTGAGCATGCCAAAGAGCACAGCACCGAAGATGCCGGCCAGCACAATCAGGAAACCGGGCAGGTTCAGCGGTGCTACCAGGCACAGGGCCAGGCAGCCGCCGGCACCGCCCATGCACATAATACCGGGGATGCCCAGGTTCAGGTGGCCTGCCTTTTCCGTCAGGATTTCGCCGGTGGCACCGTACATGAAAATGGCGCCGAACCCAAGAGAAGAAATCGCAAAATTCAGCCAGGAATTCATTTGACCGCCTCCTTTTCTTTGGTTGCGGTGTGGAACTTGCGCATGGAGATCTTATACTGAATGAAGAATTCACAGGCAATGACGAAGAACAGCACAATGCCCACAAACACGTCTTCATAAGCGCCTTTGACACCAAAGTCCGTGGAAATTTTACCGCGGTTGAGGATGGTGACCAGGGCGGAGGAGAAGAGCATCATCAGAGGATTAAAATAGCCCATCCAGGAAACGATGATGGCCGTGAAGCCCTGGCCGCCGATGGAGGTGGTGGTGATGGTATTGTCCTTGCCAGCGAAGAGGAAACCGGTGAGGCCGCAGATGAGACCGCTGACCAGCATGGTGCGGATGATCACCTTTTTCACATGGATACCGCTGTACTGGGCGGTGCGGACGCTTTCGCCCACCACGGAAATTTCGTAGCCGTGCTTGGTATAGCGCAGGTAAATGAAGGTGAAAACCGTGAGCGCGGCAGCCACCAGAATGATGAACAGGTAGTTGTTTTCAATCACCGGCAGGGCACCGTGGGGCAGAGCGTCCAGGGAAGAGTCCGTCGGTACCCAGATTTTCAGGAAAAAGTCCACCACATAGATGGCCACATAGTTCATCATCAGGGTGAAGAGGGTTTCGTTGGTGTTCCACTGGGCTTTGAACAGAGCGGGAATCACGGCCCAGATGCTGGAAACAATCAGCGCAACTGCCAGCATGATCAGAAGCAGTACCCATTCCGGTACGGTGCCGCCCAGATAGAAAGCCGCACCGATGGCAGCCAGGGCACCCATGAGGGTCTGCCCTTCGGCACCGATGTTCCAGAAACGCATGCGGAAGGCCGGGGTGACAGCCAGGGCAATACACTGGAGGATGGCGGTATCCCGGAAGAATTCCCAGATACGGTTGTATCTTCGGGAGGCAGAGGGGTTCAGCTTGAAGGAGCCGTTATAGAAGCTGGTGAAGAATTTTTCGAAGAATTCCATCAGGTCCTGGGGCTTCTTTTTGTTATCTTCGATCAGGATATAGGCAACCAGGCCGCAAACGATGAAACCCACCGCAATGGCCAGCAGGCGGACGATCCAGGCGGCCCAGCCGGGGAAGGAGGAGCGCTTGGTCAGGTGGAACAGCGGCTCATGCCCCTTTTTCTTGGTGATGGTGCTCATTTGGCATCCTCCTGTACAGCAGTATCGGGGTCTTCAGGCATTTGAGAGGAAGGGGATAGGTCATCGGAAACGGCTTCTTCGGCCTCTTCCGGCGCATCGGCTGTTGTATCCGTCGTTTCGGGTTCGCTTTCGGTTTCTTCAGCGTTTTCCGAAAAGGCCGCCGGTTCGGTTGTTTCGTCATTTTCGGCAGACGGCATTTCTTCGTCCGCATGGTTCTGGGTCATCAACAGGCCCACTTCTTCCTTGGTGGTGGTGCGGGCATCCACAAAGCCGGTGATCCGGCCGGAATTGATGACCATGATCCGGTCGCACAGGGCCAGCAGCACGTCCAGGTCCTCGCCTACAAAGATGACGGCCACACCGTTTTTCTTTTGCTTGTTGAGCAGGTTATAGATGGTGTAGGAGGAGTTGATATCCAGCCCGCGCACGGGATAGGCAGCCATGAGCACTTTGGGGGCAAAGGCAATTTCGCGGCCCACCAGAATCTTTTGCACATTACCGCCGGAGAGACGGCGCACCGGGGTGCTGACGCCGGGGGTGGCTACTTCCAGCTCTTTTACAATATTCTGCGCCAGTTCCTTGGGCTTTTTCCGGTTGAGGAACCCGGCGCGGCCTTTGCGGTAGCTGCGCAGCATCATGTTATCGGTGATGTCCATGTTGCCCACCAGCCCCATGCCCAGCCGGTCTTCCGGCACAAAGGAAAGGCGGACGCCCAGAGAACGGATTTCCAAGGGGGAAAGGCCGCGCAGGCTGATCACTTCGTCTTCCTTGAACAGAATATTGCCGGTGTTGATCATTGTGCGGATCTGGCCCCTGTTTTTGCCCAGGAACGGTTCGGGATTACCGGTCAGGTCGGTGAAAGCGTCCCGGGTGTTCAGTTCCAGCACGCGGTGCATATTTTTATGGAAGAAAGTAACGGGCTTGTTTTTCTTGGGATTGATGAAGAGCACTTCGCCGCTGTCCAGCGGCTGCAGGCCGGCAATGGCTTCCAGCAGTTCCTTCTGGCCGCTGCCGGCGATACCGGCAATGCCCAGGATTTCGCCGCTGTTGGCGGTGAAGGAAATATCTTTGAGCACCTGCACCCCTTCGGCATTATGGCAGTTGAGGCCGGTTACTTCCAGCCGGGGCCGGGGATTGACCGGTTCGCTGCGGTCAATATCCAGCGATACCTTTTTGCCCACCATCATTTCCGTCAGGCTGGATTCTGTGGCGTCGCAGGTGTCAACGGTGGCAATATGCTCGCCCTTGCGCAGGATGGCCACCCGGTCGGAAATGGAGAGCACTTCATGCAGCTTATGGGTAATGATGATGATGGATTTGCCGTCTTCCTTCATGCGGCGCAGCACCAGGAAAAGCCGGTCAATTTCCTGGGGGGTGAGCACGGCGGTGGGTTCGTCCAGAATGAGGATATCGGCGCCGCGATAGAGCACCTTAATAATTTCCACCGTCTGCTTTTCAGAAACAGACATATCATAAATTTTCTTGTGGGGATCAATATGGAAACCATATTTCTCAGCAATCTGAGAAACCTGGGAATTGACGTCTTTTATATTATACCGGCCGCTTTCATCCACGCCCAGCACAATGTTTTCAGAGGCAGTAAACAGGTCCACCAGCTTAAAATGCTGATGGATCATGCCGATTTTCAGGTTAAAAGCATCCTTGGGAGAGCGGATGACCACTTCCTGGCCATCTTTGAAAATTTTGCCTTCATCCGGGAAATAGATGCCGGCGATCATGTTCATCAGCGTGGTTTTGCCGCAACCGTTTTCCCCCAGAATGGCCAGAATTTCCCCTTGGTACACATCCAGGTTCACATTATGATTGGCAACAACCTTGCCAAACCGTTTGGTGACATTCCGCATGCTCAGTGCAATGTTCTTTTCCACGCTGCATCCTCCGTATGTTCAGAGATTGAAAGGGCTTGGACTGCCGCCCGGATGGAGCAGCAGCCCAAGCCTGTGGGCATAAGCCCGGAAAATTGGGATTAGTAAGCGCCGTTGAGCAGTTCGATGCCGTCCAGCTGCACATCAAAGTAGGGAGCGGAACGGAATTCGCTTTCATGGAAGTAGCCTTCGAACACAACTTCGGTTTCGGGAACATAGTCGCCCATGTCGTCCACGTCAGCGGTGTAGGATTCCAGCTTGGCACCCTTTACCAGGATGAAATTATCGGCGGCGGTGTCGAACACCTTGATTTCGCCGTTGATGAAAGCAGCCTTGGCTTCTTCGATGGCTTCCACGGTGCCCTCAGCGGCAGCCTGGGTGTTCACGTCGGTCAGCACAACGGAGCCGGTGGCGATGGTGCCGGTCCAGTCGGTGGCGATAGCTTCACCGGCGGCCATCTGGTTCATGATGTACACGAAGTAGGGAGCCCAGTTGATGCGGGAAGAAACGATGAAGGTGTTGGGGCAGGCTTCCTGGGTGGAGCCGTTGTAGGAGACGTTGGGAATGCCGGCGTCTTCGCAAGCGGTGGGAGCGCCCATGGAGTCAGCGTGCTGGGAGATCAGGTCGCAGCCGGCGCCGATCAGGGTGGTGGCAGCAGCGTTTTCAGCGTTGTAGTCATACCAGGAACCGGTGAACTGAACCTTCATGACCACATCGGGGCAAACGGACTTGGCGCCCAGATAGAAGGAGGTGTAACCGGAGATAACTTCGGCATAGGTGAAAGCGCCAACGTAGCCCATCATGGGCACTTCGCCCTTGAGCTTGCCGGCGGCCTTGAGTTCGTTCAGCTTCATGCCGGCAGCGATACCAGCCAGGTAACGGCCTTCATAGATAGCAGCGAAAGCGTTGTGGAAGTTGGGCAGGTTTTCGGTGTGGGCCTTGGTGCCGGTGGCGTGGCAGAACTGCACGTCGGGGCATTCCTTGGCAGCCTTGATCATGAAGGATTCATGGCCGAAAGAGTTGGCGAAGATGATGGTGCAGCCTTCGTCCACCAGTTCCAGAGCAGCTTCGTAGCAAGCATCGGATTCGGGGATGTTGCGCATCATGATCACCTGGTCTTCACTCAGGCCCAGCTGTTCGGCAGCTTCGAGAACGCCGTTGATGAAGTTGAGGTCGTAGGTGGAGTCTTCGTCGTGCAGCAGGATGACGCCCAGCTTGACATCGGCCAGTTCAGCGGAAGCGCTGAAAGCGAAGCAGGACAGGCACAGGACCAGAGAGAGCACCAGAGCGATGAGCTTTTTCATGGTTTGTTTTCCTCCTCCAAGATTATGGATGTGTAATTTTTTCCGGTGTTGGCCGGAAATCTATGGTTCAATCGTCCTGCAGGAGGATTTTGCTGTCCTCAATGCCGGTTACGATTGCCAGAGACTTGAGATGGATGCCCTGAGCGCGCAATTGCTGCCCGCCGGGCTGGAACCCCTTTTCTACGGCGATGCCGACGCCCACCACCTGGGAACATAGCTGCTCCGTAAGCTGCATCATGCCCTTTACCGCGTTGCCGTCGGCCAGGAAATCGTCAATGATCAGCACGCGGCTGCCTTCGGGGATGTATGAACGCTGCACACGGATATTGTATTCCTTTTTATGGGTAAAGGAATAGACGGGAACCTGTACCACGTCGCCCGTCTGCACTTTATTTTCACTTTTCTTGGCGAACACGACGGGCAGATTGCCCAGCGCCTGTGCTGCGGCAACGGCCATAGCAATACCGCTGGCTTCCACAGTGAGCACCAGGGTGGGCTGATCATTTCTGAACTCTTCCGCAAAAGCCTGACCCATCTGAAACAGCAGTTCCGTATCGATGCGGTGGTTGAGGAACATATCCACCTTGACTATATCCTGGCCCAACCCACGGCCGTACATTTCAATGGCTTTGCGCAGTTCCTTCATGCTTTTGCCCCTCCGTTTCGCCCTTTGAAAAAACACCCGGTTTTTTCAAAAAGATATTCCTATTATACGAAGAAAAACGGCAAAAAGCAAGGCTTTTCCCGAAAAACGTACACCATTTCGGCAAAGTTTTTGAATTGAACAAAATTGCCAGCGTATTTTTTTCGCTGCGGGTCAAAATAGCACTGACCTGAAAAAAGGGAGGTGAAACGCAATGAATCAGCAAAGCGGAAACCGTGTGAATGTGCCGGAAGCCCGGGCGGCCCTGGACAACATGAAATTCGAAATTGCCCGGGAACTGGGCATCAATTTCAAGCAGGGCTACAACGGCGATCTTTCCAGCCGGGAAAACGGCTATGTAGGCGGCTACATGGTCAAACGCCTGATTGAACAGGCAGAAAAGCAGATGGCCGGCAAGTAAACGGCCGCATCAAAAACATTATTTTGAAGGAGTGACTGAAACATGTATCAGCCCAACAATTCTTCCGCTTCCTCTTCTTCCAGCAGCAACAATAACCGCATCAATGTGCCGGAAGCCCGGGGCGCCCTGGACAACATGAAGTATGAAATTGCCAACGAACTGGGCATTAACCTCAAGCAGGGCTACAACGGCGATCTGCCCTCCCGCCAGGCCGGCTATATCGGCGGCTATATGGTCAAGCGCATGATCGAACAGCAGGAACGCCAGATGAGCGGTAAATAACCGCATAAAAAAAGCCCGTGTTCTTTTTCGGAACACGGGCCATTTTTTTAATTACAGATCCGCCAAGCGGGCATACACGTCCTTGAGGGCGGGGTAGATGGTGCGGTAGAATTCGTAATTCTTGACGTATTCGGCGGCGTTGGCATCGGGGCTGCACTGATCGCCGTACTGGATAGCGGCGTCGCAGGCTTCGGGCACGGAGGAATAGATTCCGGCACCCACGCCGGCAAGCAGGGCTACGCCCAGCGCCGGGCCTTCGCCCTTGACGGTCATGATATCGCAGCCGTAGAGGTCAGAAAGCATCTGGCGCCAGATGGGGCTCTTGGCGCCGCCGCCGCAGGCGGCCATGTGGTTGATGTTCAGGCCCATCTGGCCGAACAGGGACTGGCAATCCTTGAGGGAATAGGCTACGCCTTCCATCACGGCGCGGACCATATCCCGCTTCTGGTGCATGGCGGACAGGCCCACGAAAGCGCCGCGGCAATCGGAATCCAGGTGGGGGGTACGTTCGCCCATGAGGTAGGGCAGATAGAACAGGCGGTTGGCCCCGATGGGGGACTGGGCGACTTGCTTATTGATCAGGTCATAGCTGTCGCAGCCCATCTGGTTGGCCACGGCCACTTCGTCGGCGCACAGGGTATCCCGGAACCACTTGAGGGACAGGCCGGCAGCCTGGGTAACACCCATCACATGCCAGGCACCGGGCACGGCGCAGCAGAAGGTGTGGGCGCGGCCCAGGGGATCGATGGTGACCATATCGGTGTGGGCAAAGACCACGCCGGAAGTACCGATGGTGGTGAAAGCACGGCCGGAGCGCACCACGCCGGTGCCCACAGCGGCAGCAGCGTTATCGCCGGCGCCGCCCACCACGGGAGTGCCGGCCTTGAGGCCGGTGAGTTCCGCCACACGGGGGGTGATCACGCCGGTGATTTCGGGGCTTTCGTACACTTTGCCAAGCAAGGCTTTATCGATGCCCAGCTTGCTGAGCACGGTATCGCTCCAGCAGCGGCCGGGCACGTCCAACAGCTGCATGCCGCTGGCGTCGGACACTTCGGTGGCGTATTCGCCGGTGAGCATCAGGCGGATATAGTCTTTGGGCAAAAGGATATGGGCGCACTTTTCGTAAATTTCGGGTTCATGCTTCTGGACCCAGCGGATCTTGCCGGCGGTGAAGCCGGTGAGCGCGGGGTTGGCGGTGATGGCAATCAGCCGGTCCCGGCCGCCCATCAGCGCTTCGATTTCGGCGCATTCCTGCGCGGTGCGCTGGTCGCACCAGATGATGGCGGGGCGCAGCACTTTGTTGTCTTTATCCAGCATGGTCAGGCCGTGCATCTGGCCGGAAAGACCGATGCCGGCGATTTCGGCGCTGTCTGCACCGCTCTTGGCAAGCACCGCGCGGATGCCGTCCACCACGGCTTCCCACCAATCCTGGGGATGCTGTTCTGCCCAGCCGTTCTTGGGCTGCTGCATGCCGTATTCGCCGGTGTAGGAAGCAAGGCCGTTGCCCTTTTCGTCAAAAAGCACCGTTTTGGTACCGGAAGTGCCGATATCAATACCCAGTAAATATGCCATATACATTCTCCTTTACAACTTTGAATGAGATAAACCTACTATGGAAAATATATCATTTTCTGCCATTTGTGTCAATGTATATTTCCTTAAGGCGGGTGATGTTTCCCTTAAAAAATGCCCTGGAAGGAGCCTTTGCTGAATCCTTCATGAAAGAATTGTAAAAATGAGTGACAAACGGTCCGGGATTGTGCTATAATATGTAGCGGTGGAAAATATCTGCCGCAGTTTTCAGAAACCGAGGACGGTTCATTGGTAAAGATCAGCAAACAAACCCGCAGTAATATCCTCAATGCACTGGTGATTTTCCTGACCATCGGCATCGTCATTTATCTGGGTGCCGCCAACGGTGAAATCGGGAACGCCTGGAATGCATTGGTTTCGAGCGACCTCCGCTGGATCGGGATGGCTTTTGTTTGCTATGGCATTTATCTGGTGTTTGAGTCTTTGGGCGTGCATGTATTTTTCCGTCAGCAGGGTTTTAAACCCAAATTCGGTTCTTCTCTGCTGGTATCCATTATCGGTCTTTTCTATTCCAGCGTCACCCCGGCGGCCACCGGCGGCCAGCCCATGCAGGTGTTTGCCTTCAAAAAACGGGGCATTCCTCCCGGTGTATCGTCTTCGGCCCTGGCGGTGAAATTCTTCTGCTTCCAGGTGGCGCTGCTGGGCACCGGCCTGCTTTTGTGGGTGCTCAATCCTCAGATTGTCAGCGATTGTTTCCGGTCGTATCCGGCAGCCCAGGTGATGGTGATCACCGGGTTCGTCCTCAATGGCTTTACGGTGGTGGCGGTATTGCTGCTGGCCATCAATAAAAATATTGTCCGCGCCATCATTACCTTTATTATTTTCCTGGGCAAAAAGCTGCGTATTGTGAAAGACCCGGCCGGGACGGCTTCCCGTATGGATGCCACCATGGCGGATTTCCATGCCAGTGTGGATATGGTCACCCACCATCCGGGCAAACTGATGGTATTGCTTCTGATTTCCGTGATTCAGGTCATGGGCCTGATGAGCATTTCCTATTGCGTATACCGGGCTTTCGGCCTGAGAGGCCATGGGTACGGCGACGTGGTGGTATTGCAGTTCCTGCTGTTTATCGGCGCATCTTTCACCCCCCTTCCCGGTGCATCCGGTGCCCAGGAAGGCGGCTTTGCGTGGATGTTTGGCAGCGTATTCCCCAGCGACGTTTTGTTTGGCGCCCTGCTTTTGTGGCGCTTTATGACCTACTATTTAAATCTGCTGATTGGTCTGGGCTGTGTGATTTATGACCGGACGGTGAGCATGAAAAAGCATGCACAGAAAAATAACACGGAAAGAACGGCTGACGATACCATCTTCGAGAAAGGACAGGATGATGTTGCTCAGGAAAACGAAGAAACCGTTGGATACACTATTTCCGCAGCACCGGGCTGCAGCGAAGAAGCTGATTGAAAAAAGCAAAGAAGCCCTGATGGCTGTATGGCCCATCACCCTGGTGGTGACCACGCTGAGCATCACATTTGCGCCCATGGATCTGGGAATTATTGCCCAGTTCTTTCTGGGTGCCTTTTTGCTGGTGCAGGGAATGGGGCTGTTTACCTTGGGGGCGGATATGGCCATGCTGCCCATGGGCGAATACATGGGCGCTTTCCTGACCCGCAAGCGCAATGTGTACCTTCTGTGCGGCGTGGCCTTTGTGATGGGTGTGCTGATCACCGTGGCGGAGCCGGATTTGACGGTGCTGGCCAACCAGATCCACGGCGTGCCCAATCTGGTGCTGATATTGACGGTGGCCCTTGGCGTGGGTATTTTCCTGGTGGCGGCCATGCTGCGCATCCTGTTCAGGATCAAGCTGAAATATATGCTGCTGGCGCTGTATGCCGTTGTGTTTATTGTGGGGATCTTCATCAAGCCGGAATTTTTGCCCATGGCTTTTGATTCCGGCGGTGTGACCACCGGGCCCATCACGGTGCCGTTTATTCTGGCCCTTGGCATGGGCGTTGCCAACGTGCGCAGCGGCAAGGAAGCAGAGGACGACAGCTTCGGCCTGGTGGCGCTGTGCTCGGTGGGGCCCATTCTGGCCATTATGCTCATCAGCCTGTTTTTTCCCAATCTGGAAAATGTATCCCAGACAGAAGCGGCTTCCCTTCCCGGCACCACCATGGAAGTGATGAACAGCTTTGCGGTGGAAATTCCCCATTTCCTGGGGGAAGTGGCCATTGCGCTTTTGCCCATTGTGGTTTTGTTCGTTGTATTTCAGCTTTTCGCCCTGCATCTGCCCGGATCCGAACTCAGGCGCATGGGCGTGGGCGTAATGTATACGTTCCTGGGCCTGGTCATTTTCCTGACCGGT
Source organism: Clostridia bacterium (assembly GCA_017434775.1). GTDB lineage: Bacteria > Bacillota > Clostridia > Christensenellales > Aristaeellaceae > RUG563. The sequence continues at coordinate 18,471 of JAFSGG010000033.1, read as the reverse complement.
GTAAACGTGGGCTTTTTGCCCATGGGGCAGTATCTGGGCCATCACCTGGCAGCGGAAAAAGCCTGGCTGCTGGTGCCGCTTGGCGCCCTGATCGGCTACCTGGTGGTGCGGGCGGAGCCTGCGGTGCATGTGCTCAATTCCCAGGTGGAAGAAGTATCTTCCGGTGCCATCAGTAAATCGGCCATGATGATGGCGCTGTCCATCGGTGTGGCGGCTTCTGTGAGCATTGCCATGCTGCGGGTGCTGACGGGCATTTCCATCTGGTGGTTCATTGCGCCGGGGTATCTGATTGCCCTTGCGCTTACTTTCTTCTGCCCGCCGGTCTTTACGGCCATTGCTTTTGACTCCGGCGGCGTGGCGTCCGGTCCTCTGACGGCGGCATTCATGCTGCCTCTGGCCCTTGGCGCCTGCGGTGCGGTGGGCGGCAATGTGCTGGAGGATGCCTTTGGTGTGGTGGCCATGGTGGCCATGACGCCCCTGATTGCCATTCAGATCCTGGGCGTGGTCTACCGGGTGAAAACCCGCCGCATCAAGGCGGAAGATATGCCCGAAGAAGAAGAAATCATCGACGTGTAATAACGGAGGGGTCGTATGCATCATGCATTGCTGAGCCTGCTGGTCACCATTGTGGACCGGGGAAAGGCGGAAAGTGTAACGGCGCTTTTGAGCCGGGAAGGGGCCAATAACCATACGGTGGCCCTGGGCCGCGGCACGGCGCATAAGGGAATTTTGAGCCTGCTGGGGCTGAAGGATACGGATAAGGACGTGGTGTTCAGTTTCCTGCCCAGCCAGGTGGCGGCAGGCGCGCTGCGCCGCTTGTCCTACGCTGTGGATATGGACAGGCCGGGCAAGGGCATTGCCTTCGTGGTGCCGGTTGGCAGCGTGGGCGGCGCGGCAACACTGAAAATGCTCAGCGGCGATGATATTCAGCCCCAGGGAGAGGAGAAAAAGGAAATGGATCCGTATCAGCATGAATTGGTTGTTGCGATTATGAATAAGGGCTTTTCCGAAACAGCCATGGAAGCGGCCCGTCCTGCCGGCGCAGGCGGCGGCACGGTGATCCATGCCCGGGGCGCTGCGCCCCAGGAAGGCAGCCATTTCTTCGGCATCACCATCCAGCCGGAAAAGGAAATGCTGCTGATTGTGGTGGAAAAGGAAAATAAGGTGCCGGTGATGCAGGCTGTGTGCCGGGCTGCCGGGCTGCAGACGGAAGGCCACGGTATTGTGTTCAGCCTGCCGGTGACGGAGCTGATGGGCATTTCCCGCAAGGGCGAACGGGAGGAGATGGACGTATGATGAAGCGGCTGTTATGTACCGTGCTGGCATTGACGGCGGTGATTTCCTGTGCGTTGGCGGAACCTTTGCCGGAATATGTGCAGCTGGCCCCCGGGGAAAGCAAAGCGTTTGATTTGCCCTTTGCCGGTTCCTGGGAAAGCGAAATGCCCGAAATTGCTTATGGGGCAGGGGATACCATCTATGCTCTTTGCGAAGGCACTACCATGCTTTATCTCATGAATGCCGATGAAGAAGCCGTGATCGAGGTGGAAGTGAAGGATCAGGTGCCGGCCGAAATCCGGGAAGCCATCCGCATTGCCCTGCAGGAATGGGAAGAAGTGGGCGAAAAGCGGCTGGATAAAACCAAGCGCGGCAACAAGTATATCAAATGGTGGGGCTATGAAAACATCGGCTGGTGCGGTGCTTTTGTGGGCTATTGCCTGGATACCGCCGGGGTTGAACTGGAGCCCAGCGATAACTGGAAGAAAGTGAAGCCCCTGCCCGACGGCCGGCCCTACAGCCTCAGGGAAGCCGGCGTGCCCAAGCTGCGCACGGGCTTTACCAATATGGACCGCATTACCAATGAGCCCCGGCCCGGATATCTGATCATTTTCGGCGCCAAGGGCTATTATGCCGATGTGCATGTGGGCATGATCACCGATGTGGTGGACTGCGGCAACGGCGTGTATCAACTTTTCACCGTGGAAGGGAACATCGGCGGCAGTACCGTCAAGCGCTATTCTTTCCTCTATGACAGCAAGGCCGCGGATGTAAAAACCAATATGTCCTACCTGCCCGAGGAAGAATGGACGGAAGCGGGCGTTTATTACGAAGGTCCCCGGCAGACCAAATCCGACGGAAAAAAATACAACTGGTATGTGCAGGCTATCTGCCAGACCTGGCAGTAAAACAGACAAAAAAAAGGTACGGCACTTCCGCTGTGCCTTTTTCATTGAATGAGGAGGATCGGATGGCATACGAATTGAAACAATTGACCGGGCAGGATCAAGAACAGATGATAGCCTTCTATACCGGCGTGTTCACGCAGCCGCCCTGGAATGATGATTGGAGCGATAAAGCGCAGCTTTCTTCTTACATTGAGGACCTGACAGGCAATAAGAATTCTGTGGCCTTTGGTTTTTTCCAGGGAGAGGAAATGGTGGGCCTCAGCATGGGCAGTATCCGTCATTGGTACCAGGGCACGGAATATTTTATTGATGAATTCTGTGTTCGTACCGATCTGCAGGGGCAGGGTATCGGCACCGCTTTTCTGAATGCCGTGGAAGACAGGGTTCGCACGATGGGCGTGGTGCACATCTTCCTGCTGACGGACCGTGATGTGCCGGCTTTTGCGTTCTATCGGAAGAACGGCTTTACGATGCTTGAAAAAAATACGGCACTGAAAAAAACGCTGCTTTGACAAAGCAGCGTTGAAATGCCTGCTTATTTAAACAGCCGTTTTGCCATATCCTCCAGTGCCCGGCGTTCGTTGGTGTTATCATAGGCGGCAGGGCGGCCATCGATGGCAGGATGAACCCGGATGGAAAAAAGGCCGTCCCGGTTGCAGTAGAAGAAAAGCTGTTTTACGCCGCTTTGCTTGAACCGGCCTTCGGCATTGCCTTCGGGGTAGAGACGGATCATCTGCAGTTTATCGGGCGAAATAGCAGCCATGAAGGAAATATAGTGGGCTTTGGTCATATCGTGTTCAATGCGCACATAGTATTCGTCTTCCACGCCCTCGATGAAAATCTTGTGCCGGTCATCCGTTTCTTCAGCCTGAGCCGGGGTCAGCAATACGCCGTGGCAATGGATGGCGGCTTCTCCCATGGTATGCAGCACATTGCCGCACACCGGGCACACATAGAACTTGGAACGCAGCATATTGGCAGAAACGTTGATATTTTCCACGGTTTTTCCGGCCAGCAATTCCGCCACGGATATGCCGAAGACCCGGGCAATGGGCTCCAGCAGGGAAAAATCGGGATACCCTTTGCCGTTTTCCCATTTGGATATGGTTTTATCGGAAACAAACAGTTTTTCGGCCAGTTCCGCTTGGGTAAGGTGATGCTTTTCGCGCAGTGTGCGGATCATGGCACCGGTTACATATTGATCCATGGTGCATTCCCTCCTTTGATAGGTTTATCATACAGGCCGGTGCGGTTATGCGCAACCTACGGAAAGTAGAGTGAAAAAGGGCAACAAAAAAACCCGCCATGGAGCGGGTTTGCTTGCGCATAACGACAGGCTTACGCTTCGACCTTGTTGAGGGCCTTGGCCAGACGAGCCTTTTTGCGGTTGGCGGCATTCTTATGAATGATACCCTTGGAAACCGCTTTATCGATAGCGGAGGTGGTGGCGCTCAGTTGCGCACTGGCGGGGGCGACACCCTCATTCAGGGCAACCTGATACTTTTTGATAGCAGTCTTAACGCCCGTCTTCACCATACGATTCCGCAGGTTCTTCTTCTTGCTCACCTTAACACGCTTCATGGCGGACTTGATATTCGGCAACTTCCTTCACCTCCCGGTAAATACTTCTCGCTGATGAATCAGCATTGGCAATTTTATCACACTCGGAACCAAAATGCAAGTGTTTTTTAAATATTTTTTTGCTTTTTGCCCGAATTTATTGCTTTTCCGGCAAGAAAAAGCCTCTTCTTTTGAGAAAATACACCCGATTGGCAAAAAACAGGATGATCAGCACAACCGCAGTGGCGGCTGTGGAGATGACCTGTGTTCTTTTTGAATACTGAAAGTAGAGGGCAGAAAAGGATGTGAACGCCTGTGATTCCGAAGGAGCGGCAGTGGGGATGGGGATGGTCAGCAGCACGACAGCCGTGGCGATGGCATAGAGCGCACTGATGGCATAATTGGCCAGCAGCGCCTGTACGCCCTTCCACCGCTGGGTAAATAATCCCCACAGGGCAAAGCAGAGCAGGGGCACCTGCACCACGGTCAGGATGATCGAGAGAAAAATAAGCGTTCTTACCGGATCGGTGATGAGAGCAGAAAGTTCCGGGGAACGGAACTGGGCGATGGTTTCCGGCAATTCGATCAGCGAAAAAATGCCGTTGATGATGTTTAGCGGCAGCACGAACATGGCCAGGAAACGCAGCCAGCCCATGCCCAGGGAAGTTTGCGGGTAAACGGAGGCTGGCCGGACAACGTGAGCGCGCGGCGGTGCGGAAGCATCGATGATCTGTTCGGGATTCGTTTCCTGGGTTTGCATAGCGCCGCCGCAGGCCGGGCAGAAGGCAGAAAGAATGTTGCTTTCATAATCACAATGGGGGCATTTGGGCATGGAAGAGCCCTCCTTTCCTACCCTTTTATTATAAGGAAAGAAAAAGAATTTGCAAGATGGGAATTGTGGCAGAAAATAATAGCAGGCCGTTGAACGAAAAAGGGTTGCATGGTATAATAAAGGCAATGATGTACAATGAGGAGGAATCCCCCATGATTTGCCGCCCCATCAAAGCAGACGAATTTCTTCAGGCCGAAAAGATCATGAATATCGCCTTCCGTTTTCACTGGGATAAATACCCGGAAAACGAATCCGGCGACCGGCACAAGAACATCTATGGCACCTTTGAAGAAGAGCAGATGACCAGCTGCATCGTGGCCAATGCCTATACCTGCGCCTATTTCGGAAACGACGTGGGCATGCTGGGGGTGGGCGGTGTGGCCACCCTGCCGGAATACCGCCGCACCGGCCATATCCGCCATTTGCTCACGATGATTTTGCAGGAAAGCTATAAACGTGGGGACGTGCTGGGGTCCCTTTATCCCTTCTCCCATCCTTTCTACCGCAAGTTCGGCTTTGAAAACGGCCAGTATATGGATAAGCTGCACCTGGATACGGATGAGCTGCGTCCGTTCCCCTGCACGGGCACGGTGCGCATGTTCACCCCCGGGGAAGATCCGGCGGTGATCAAGGAGATGTACAATACCTTCATTCATAATCGCAATTTCGGCTGCCGCCGGGGGGACTGGGAATGGAACGCGCTGAAAAAGGACCCCTATCTGGATCATGTGTATACCTACCTGTGGTATGCCGATGACGGCAAAGCCGAAGCTTATTTCACCGTGATTCATGAGGAGGAGAGCAAGAACTTCGTCATCCGGGACTGGGCGTTCCTTTCCGCCCGGGCGGTGCGGGGCGTGTTTGGATTCCTGGGGGTACTGGCTCCCAGCGGCGATAAGACGGAAATCTGGCTGCCCGGGGACGTGAACCCCTTCCTTTTGTTCAACGAGCCCTATGCCGTGCGGGTGGAGCACACCAGCCGGGGGATGATCCGGGTGGTGAATGTGGAAAAAGCCTTGCAGCTGCACCCCTGGGAAGAAGGCGCGGCCTTTGCGGTTGCCGTAACGGACGAGCAGATTCCGGAAAACAACGGCGTATTCTCCGTGGTTTGCAAAGACGGCGAAACCACCGTCTGCAAAACGGATGCGGCGCCGGATGCCAGATTTTCCATTCAGGCCTTTTCCCTCATCTGCTGCGGCGTGAGCAGCGTGGAAGACGTGCTTTTCAACCGTACGGATTGTGAAGCCGTTGGCGATACGGCGGCGCTGAACCGGGCTTTCATCCATAACCACAATTATCTGCGGGAAGATTTCTGATGCTGAAAGAAGAGAAAATCCTTCAGGCGCTGGGCTTTGATCTGCCGGTGACCTGCCTGGACGTGACGGACTCCACCAACCTGCGTTTGAAGGAACGCTGCCGGGCCGGGGATCACCGGGTACAGCTTTTGTGCGCCGACAGCCAGACCGCAGGCAGAGGCCGGTTGGGGCGCAACTTCCTGTCCCCGGAAGGGACGGGTATTTACATGAGCCTTTTGCTGCCCCTGCCGGAAGACGGCCTTCCCCTTACCATCCGGGCGGCGGTGGCCGTGTGCCGGACGGTGGAGGAAGTGTGTGGATTGTCCCTGAAAATCAAATGGGTGAACGATTTGTTTTTGCAGGGCAAAAAGGTGTGCGGCATTCTGGCCGAGGGCGTGGAAAACATGGCGGTGCTGGGCATCGGCCTGAATGTGAACATGCCGGAAAATGGTTTTCCCGGGGTACCCGTTGCCGGAGCACTGAACACGGATGCGGACCGGGAAACGCTGATGGGCCGGATGGCATTTCATGTGCTGAAAACGCTGGAGGAGAGGCCGGACAGCTGCCTTTCTTTCTATCGGGAAAGGATGCTGCTCCTGGGGAAAGACATTACGTTCCTTCAATCCGGGCAAGAAAAAAACGCCCGGGTGATGGGCGTGGATGACAAAGGCGGTTTGATGGTGCAGACGGATGGGGGCATGGAAATCCTCCGCACCGGGGAAGTGACCATCGGAAGCCATCAGGTATCAGCTTTTGAATAAAGGCATCCGCAGTAATCCTGGCGGTAGAGATCGTATTCCTTGGATAATTGCAGGGAGCGCAGATAGCCGTTCTTTTTCTTGAAATCTGCCGGTAGGTGTTTTACATCGTACTGCAGGGCGTATTTTTCCCCCAGTTCATTCAGGCGAATGGGATCCTTGTGGGGGGAAACGGACAGGGTGGTGGTGAAATAATCAAAGCCGTGCTGTTTGGCCAGCTGCGCTGTTTTATTCAGCCGCAGGGCAAAGCAGGCAGTGCACCGGGCGCCCCCTTCGGGCTCGTCCTTCATTTGTTCGGCAAAGCAGGCAAAGGCTTCGTGGTCCCAGTCACATGCCAGAAGGGGGATCTGCAGGATGCCAAGCAGCCGTTTCTGTTCGGATAAACGGTGCAGGTATTCTTCTTCCGGCTCAATATTGGGGTTATAGTACAATACCGTCACCCGAAAATGGGCATTCAGCCGTTCGATCACGGCGGAAGAGCAGGGGCCGCAGCAGCTGTGCAAAAGCAGCGTGGGTTTTTCCTCCCCAAGCTGTGCGATTACGTTTTCCATTTCCAGCTGATAGTTTACTTTCATTTGCTTCCACCTCAAATCTTATTTTATCATAATCTCCCCTGAAAAGGAAGGTGCTTTTATGCAGGAGATCGTCATCCGCAATTGGGATGAATTACAATCCGCTATTTTTGAAGGGGTGTGGGATCCTTCTATCATGCGGTACCGGGACAATTGCGTGTACCGGGGCATGAGCGATAAAAACTGGAGCATGCTGCCTTCTCTCAACCGGGTCTGTGCCCACGATCTGACGCTGGAAAGGCAAATGCTGCGCTCTTTCCGCAAGTATGGCTATGCGGATCTGCAGCAGGTCACCTCCTTCTGGCAGCTGCTGGCCATGGCTCAGCAGTTCGGCTTGCCCACCCGGCTTCTGGACTGGACCTATTCCCCCCTGGTTGCGGCCCATTTTGCCACGGAGAACCAAAACAGCTACGACAAAGACGGCGTGATATTGTGCGTGCACATTGACAAGATGAACGCCCAGCTGCCGGAAAAGCTGAAAGCTATGCTGGAAAAAGAGCGGGGCAATATTTTCACCATGGAAATGATGGATCATGTGGCGGATGGCTTTGACAGCCTGCAGGCCATGTCCGAAAAGCCCTTTGCCCTGTTTTTTGAACCGGCCAGTGCCGTCAACCGCATTGCCAATCAATACGCCCTCTTTTCCGTGTGCTCGGACCCGGCAGTATCCATCGATCAATTGGCTCCGGCGGAAAAGACCTTCAAACGCATCATCATCCCGGCGGAAGTGAAACTGGAAATCCGGGATAAGCTGGACTATATCAATATTTCCGAACGCATGATTTACCCGGGCCTGGACGGCATCTGCAAGTGGATCACCCGGCGCTATGCTGCCCTCGGCCCCCAATACCATCAAGAGAAAACGGAGGAATGATCGCTATGGAACGCCACGATGGACGCACTCCCAACGAACTTCGCCCCTGCGAAATGCAGGTGGGCTTTGTGAGCACTGCCGACGGCAGCTGCCTCATCCGCTGCGGCGGCACAAGGGTTATCTGCACCGCTTCCATTGATGAAAGCGTGCCCCCCTTCCTGCGCGGCAAGGGCATGGGCTGGGTGACGGCGGAATACGCCATGCTGCCTGCTTCCACCGGCCGCAGAAAGGCCCGGGACGGTGTGAAGAAGGACGGCCGCAGTGTGGAAATTTCCCGGCTCATCGGCCGGGCCTTGCGCCAGGCGGTGGATCGCCGTTTCCTTGGGGAACGTACCATCACCATCGACTGCGACGTATTGGAAGCCGACGGCGGTACCCGCACCGCCTCCATCACCGGCGGCTTTGTGGCCCTGTGCATGGCGGTGAACAAACTGATGCAGCAGGGAAAACTGAAGGAAAGCCCCATCATCCACCAGATTGCCGCCGTCAGTGCCGGTGTGGTGGACGATACTCCCTGCCTGGATCTGTGCTATGTGGAAGACAGCGCCGCCCAGACGGATATGAATTTCGTCATGAACGAGCAGGGCGCTTTCATTGAACTGCAGGGCACCGGCGAAGGCCGTGCATTCAGCCGGGGCGAACTGAACCAACTGCTGGCTCTGGGGGAAAAGGGCATTGAAGAGCTGCACGATATCCAGCGGGAAGCCCTGGGGGATGCGGCGCATGTGATCGCCCCCAAGCGGACGCTGGTCATTGCCAGCAACAACCCGCACAAAATTCGGGAAATTTCGCAGATGCTGGATGATTGCCTGCATGTGATTTCCATGGAAGAAGCCGGCTTCTTTGAAGAGATCGACGAAAACGGCGATACCTTTGAAGCAAACGCCATCATCAAGGCCAAGGCGGTAGCCCAGGCCACCGGTTTCTGTGCCATCGGGGATGACAGCGGCCTCACCGTGGACGCCCTCAACGGCGAACCCGGCGTGCTTTCCGCCCGGTACTGCGGTGTGCACGGCAACGACAAGGCCAATAACGACCTGCTCATCGAAAAGCTGAAGGACGTGCCTGCCGAAGGCCGCACCGCCCAGTTTAACTGCGCCATGGCGCTGGTATTGCCCAATGGCGAAACCCACACCGTCTCCGGCACCTGCCCTGGCGTGATCACCTTCACTCCCCGCGGCAACGGCGGTTTCGGCTACGATCCCTACTTTGAATACCTCAGCGGCGAAACCTTTGCCGAAATGGACGGCGCCGAAAAGAACCTCATCAGCCACCGGGCCAAGGCGCTGCAAGCCATGCTGCCCTACCTGGAGGATTTGCAGTAATGCGCATTGCTGTGTTCAGCGATTCCCACGGCTACCGGGGCCGGCTTTCCAACCTGCTGATGATGCTGGAGGCCGAAGGGCCTTTGGACGCCATCATCCATCTGGGGGACGGGGACCGGGATTTGTACCAGCTGGGGGTGGATTTGCCCCCGGTGTATCAGGTCAGCGGTAATTGCGATTTTATGCCGGATTGCCTTTTGCAGGAAGTGAAAATCGGGGGCGCTCGGCTGCTGCTCACCCATGGCCATCACCAGAATGTGAAAACGGATCGGGATCGCCTCCATCGCCTGGCAATGCAGCATCAGGTGCAGGCGGCGCTCTATGGCCACACCCATGTGCAGCGGATGGAAAACCACTGCGGCATCCTGATTTTGAACCCCGGTGCCGCCATGGACGGTCATTGTGCCCTGCTGGAAATTAACCGGCTGGGGGCTGTCAGCGCAAAATTATATTAATAAAAAGGATCGTCCTTGTGCGGCGATCCTTTTTTTGTGAAGTTATAGCAGGGTTTCCATATTCGGCAGCGGGCTGCCTTTGTGGTAGATGCGGCCGTCCCGGGTGCGGTCCAGCAGGTGATAATCATACATTTCCCGGCGCAGGGTGGCAGGGTCATGGAAGGTGTGCCAGCTGAGCAGGATTTCGTTGATTTCCTGCTCGGTGTAGTCCCTGTCGGCTTCTATTTTTTCCGCCAGATAGAACAGGGCGATGATCTTCATTTTTCGTTTGGCCGGGAATTGCTTCAGCTTCCCGTCCGGATCCAGAAAGGATCGGAGCAGGGGTGCATAGTCCGTCATTGTAATAATCTCCTTGCAAAGGCCCGGGCGCCTTCCGTGGCTTCCTGGGTCTGGAAGGAAGCCCGGTCATCTTCATCCCGGACGGAGTAAAGGCCCCGGTAGACCAGCTTGGAATGTTCGCACAGCCGTTCCATACCAAGGGCGAAGGGGAGGGTGGCATAATCGGCTTCATAGCCGTGGGTGCACAGCAGGGCGATCTGCTTGCCGGCCCAGAGGGATCCTTGCCCGGTGCCGTAATATTTGTTCAGGCCGTAATGCCGGTCCAGCATATTTTTCATGGGCGCAGCGCAGTACCAGGCGTAAATGGGCGTGGCCAGCACGATCCTGTCCGCCCAGCGGATGTGGTGTACGATGGTTTCCATATCGTCCTTTTGCGGGCAGCCGTAGCGGCCGGTCACCTGCTGGCAGGCATAGCAGCCCCGGCAGGGAAGGATGTTTTTATCCGCCAAGGTCACATAGCGCACCTGTGCCCCCTGTTTTTCCATTTCGTCTATCAGGGGTTTGCAGATTTCTGCTGTGTTTCCCTGCAGCCGGGGGCTGCCCATCAGGATCAGTACGTTCACAATTCTACCTCCAACTGGCAATCAAAGGGTTCTTTTTCCACATGGAGCCGGGAATATTCCCGGGCTTCCCGGCAGCCCAGGGCGGTATAGAAAGCCTGGCTTTCCACGGAAGAATGGGCAGAAATATACAGAAATTGGGCGCCTTTTGCTTTGGCCCATTGCTTGCAGGCGTCCATCAGCAGCCGGCCGATGCCCTGATTGCGGCAATCGGCGGATACGTGGATGGAGGAAAGCTCCAGGTATTGTTTCCGGCTGCCGAAGAAAGTACTTTCCACGGCGGCAAAGCCCTTCATCATGCCTTGCCGGAACACGGCGAACACCACGCCGCCTTCCCGCAGGGTCTGCTTCAGTTCTTCCGCCCGGTGCCGGTAATCTTCTTCGTACCATTGCTCCACAAAGGCGGTTTCCACCACCATCCACTGGCCGTCTATTTTGCGGCGGCAGTGGGTCACGTATTGCTGACGATCAAAATTTTCAAAAAGGGAAAGGGATATCTGTTCTTCTTTCAGCGTTTGCAGCTGTTTCATATGTACTGCCTCCTTTACAGGATGGTTTGCAGTGTGCGTGCATCCAGTTGGCGGAAGGGAAGGGGTTCCGCCGGGTTTTCCGGAAAATCAGCAAGGGGCCGGTACAGCCAGACCACGTCATGCCATTTGCCCAGCTTATAGCCGCTTTTTTCAAACCGGCCCACTTCCCGGAAACCAAACCCTTCATGCAGGCGGATGCTTTTTTCATTGGGCAGGGTGATGCAGGAATACACACTCTGGAATTTTTGCAGCCGGAGTAACTTCAGCAGCCGTTCCATCAGCCCTTTGCCGATCCCCATGCCCTGGTACGAAGGATCGATATAAATGCTGGGCTCCACCGCCCAGCGGTAGGCCTTCTTTTTCCGCAGGGCGGAGGCATAGGCATACCCGGCGATAACGCCGTTTACTTCGCACACCAGAAAGGGATAGGGGGACAGAATTTTCTGTTCAAATTCCACCGCGGTCAAAGGTTCCGTGGCAAAGGTGATGGCGGTGTGCTCCACATAAGGGGCGTAGATATTTGCAATCTGTTCAGCATCTGCAGTTGAGGCCGGGCGATAAAGCATGATGAATTCTCCTTTCCGGCTTACTGCCGGATGAATTGGGGGGCATCGAAGGTGATGCCGTTTTTGATAAGTTCCTCGATAAACAGCTGATAATATCGGGGCAGCACGGCTTCCGTTTCGTCATGGTCATGGAGCAGCAGAATGTGCCGCTGGTTTTCGCCGTAGAGGGCGGCGCCGGATGAAGGGGCGGCAGCCTGCATTTTTGCCCATATGGAATCTTTGGTGAAGGCGGGATCGTGGGGCAGCCGGTATTCTTCAAAATCAAAGGTCCAGAGAGTATCGATATCCCGGTGCAGGCCGCTTTCCTTCCACCAGGGGTAGGGAAGGCGTGTATCGTCCACCTTATCAAAATGCTGCTGTTTCAGGTACTGCTGGAGGGCGGCTTTGTTTTTGCCGCCCTTATCGCCGTAGGGAAAGCGGAAGGGGCGGTAGAGCCGGGCAACCCCTGCATCCCGGTAAAGCTTGTTCAGCACGGTTTCGCATTTTTCAATATCGGCCGTGGCTTCCTCCAGGGAGAGGGAGGAAAAGCCCGGGTGGGAATAGCTGTGGTTGCCCACAACGAAGCCCTTTTTTACGGCATACAGCGCTTCCTCATAATACTTTTCCACATTCATGCCCACGGCAAAAAAGATGGCCGGAATGCTCTTTTCCGTCAGGTAATCCACCAGCGCCGGGGTGTTCCGGGAAGCAATATCGTCAATGGTCAAAAGTGCAGTGTTCATAAAAACAGTTCCTTCCTTTTCTGCTATTATACGACGGCTGGAAAAGCAGGTCAAGAAAAAACCGCCCCTTAAGGGCGGTAAAGCAGATCAGTTCTTTTTCTTGGAGCGCTTGGGGTATTGCTGCAGGGTGCGCAGCCCGGGCAGGGTGGAAAGCAGCACGGCGATCAGGGCAAAGCCTGCATAGCAGAGAATCTGCCATACTTCTGCGGCATCGGCATCCACCAGCAGGGGCACCAGCACAGCCCGCAGGGCATCATACTGCCGCCAGAACAAAAGCCCGGTGAGCACCGGCAAGAGAATCATTAGCAGCCAGCCGATGATCTTGGCAGGGGTCTGCATGGCCCTGCGGACGGGCACAGCCTGACGCGCTTCCTGCGGATGGGCAGGAGCCGGGCTGATGCCGGCACCGGGGGTGGAAATCTGGGGCCGCATGACGGTGGGGGCAGAGCCGAAACGCCCGGCGGAGCGCATGGAGCCGCATTGCTCGCACATGGTGAAGCTGTCTTTGTTTTCGGTGTGGCAGTGATTGCAGATCCACATGGTTCATCGCATCCTTTGTAGGGTTATTCTGTTATGGAAACGAAAGCGGAAGGCTTTTCCTTTCCATGGGCGGAAAATTTTCTCAGTCGCCGAAGGAAATGCCCATATCCCGGGCTACGTCGATCATCTGGTAATCCTGGGGCACGGGCTTGGGCACGCCGGCAATTTCGCTGAGCTTATTGTGGATGATGTTGTTGCCGCTGAGGGCCACGGTCACGCCGTATTCGCCCTTTTCAATCAGCTGAGCGGCGTGCACGCCGAACTGGGTAGCCAGCACACGGTCGTAAGCGGAGGGGGAACCGCCGCGCTGGATGTGGCCGGGGATCACAGCCCGGGCTTCCACGCCCACGATGTCCTGCAGTTCTTTGGCGATGCGATTGGCAATGCCGTTGAAGCCGGTTTCGGCCCGGAAAGCTTCCCGTTCCTTTTTCTTCATTTTGGCTTCTTTTTTGCTCATGGCGCCTTCGGCCACTGCCAGAATGGAGAAGGCTTTCTTGCTCTTGGCCCGGGCTTCCACCACTTTGGCCACTTCTTTGATATCATAGGGAATTTCGGGCAGCAGCACCACGTCGGCACCGCCGGCCAGGCCGGAATACAGGGTCAGCCAGCCGGCCTTATTGCCCATGATCTCAATCACCATGCAGCGGCCGTGGGATGCGGCGGTGGTGTGGATACGGTCGATCACTTCGGTGGCAATATCCACGGCGGTGTGGAAACCGAAGGTGAAATCCGTTCCGAAAATATCGTTATCGATGGTCTTGGGCAGGCCGATCACGTTCAGCCCTTCCTGGGAAAGGAGGTTGGCCGTTTTGTGGGTGCCGTTGCCGCCCAGGGTCACCAGGCAGTCCAGCTTCATTTTTTCGTAATTGTCCTTCATGGCCTTGACCTTGTCCACATTGTCTTCGCCAATGACGCGCATATTGCGGAAGGGCGTGCGGGCGGTGCCCAGAATGGTGCCGCCCAGGGTCAATATGCCGGAAAACTGGCTGCGCTTCATTTCCTGCCATTCGCCTTCGATCAGGCCGCGATAGCCGTCGGAAATGCCGATGATCTCGGCGTCAAACATTTCATAAGCAGCACGGGCTACGCCGCGGATGGCGGCATTCAGGCCGGGGCAATCGCCGCCGCTGGTGAGGATACCAATTCTGCGTTTCATGAGGAGGACTCCTTTCTTTTTGCGGGAGAAGGGATTTTGTGTCAAAATCCCCTCTCTCGCGCTCTCACCCAAAACCAATTGGGAAATATCTTGTATGCTTTCACGGAAGCATGATGTTCAAGTAAATACAGTATATAGCAAAATCTTTTATAAAGCAACAGGGGAAAGACAAAATGAAGAGGGTTGCATCTTGTTCCCCTATAGGTTTTTGGGAGGGTGCGGGAGGGGGTTTTTGACTCAAAAACCTCCTCCCGCAAATATCTCCGTATTCATTTTTTCAAGCCCAGCAGTCCCAGCAGGGAACGGCTCAGCTTACGGCCAAATTCCCGGCCGGCGGCGGTGGTGGCAGACTGGGTAAAGGAATCCAATAGCTGTTCCGCTCTTGTCATTTCACTGCGCTTCTTGGCCGGCTTTTTTTCCTTCTTGTCCTGCTTGGGCTTGGGTGCCATGGGCACGGCATCCGGAACGGCCGGGTAATTGTAGCGGTAGGGGGCGGACTGGGTAACGGAATTTTCCGGCAGGCTTGCCTGCAGGGTGGGTACGGGCAGGGTGCTCAGTTCCGTTTCTTCGTACTTACCGGTCTGGGGATTATAGACCCGGAAGGTCATGGGCTGGTAGGAAAGCCGGGGCTCGTTTTCGATAGTATCGGGCACGGCGGTGAGCACCTGAGTGCCTTCAGCACCGGCCTGGCGGAAAGCGGCGGAAAGCAGCTCGTAAGCGCTTTCCCGGTCCACGGCGTCGTCGTATTTTTTGCCGATTTCGTCGGTTTCCATGAATGTTTTACGAAGGGATTTGGAAATAGTGCCGATGGAGGACTGGGGCGGCAAGATGGTGGCCCGCTGTACGATGGAAGGGCTGCCGTCCTCCTGCAGGAAGGAAAGCAGGGCTTCGCCGGTTTTCAGCTCCGTCAGGCATTCTTCGGTATCAAAAGCCGGGTTTTCCCGGAAGGTCTGGGCCACAGTGCGCACCACTTTCAGTTCCGCCGGGGTAAAGGCGCGCAGGGCATGCTGCACCCGGCCAGCCAGCTGGGAAAGCACGGAAGAGGGCACGTCGGTGGGGTTCTGGGTGACGAAATAGACCCCCACGCCTTTGGAGCGAATCAGCCGGATGACCTGCTCAATATGCTCCAGCAGCGCTTTGCTGCAATCGTCAAAGAGCAGGTGGGCTTCGTCAAAGAAAAATACCATTCGAGGCAGTTCCTTATCTCCCTGTTCGGGCAGGATTTCGTAAAGCTCGCCCAGCAGCCACAGAAGGAAGGTGGAATACATGGCGGGCTTGCGAAACAATTTTTCCGCCGCCAGAATGTTCACCACGCCCATTCCTTCATCGTCCGTCCGGAACCAGTCCCGGATATCCAGCGCCGGTTCGCCGAAAAATATGTCGCCGCCCTGATCCTCCACAATGGCAATGGCACGCTGAATGGCGCCCACGGTGGATTTGGCCACATGGCCGTAATCCAGGGTGTAGCGGGCGGCATGTTCGCCTACATAGGCCAACATGGCTTTCACGTCTTTCAAATCCAGCAGCAGCATATTTTCATCGTCCGCAATGCGGAAAATGATGTGCAAAACGCCGGTCTGGGTTTCGTTCAGCCCCAGCAGCCGGGAAAGCAGCAGCGGCCCCATTTCGCTGACGGTAGTGCGGATGGGGTGGCCCATTTCACCGTACACATCCCAGAAGGTGACGGGGAAGGAACGGAAGGGAAATTCGCGGATGCCGCAGGTATCCAGCCGCTGCTGAATCTTTTTATTCATTTCGCCGGGCTTGCAAAAGCCGGCCAGGTCGCCCTTCACGTCCGCCAGAAACACCGGCACGCCCAGGGAAGCAAAGCCTTCGGCCAATACCTGCAGCGTAACGGTCTTGCCGGTACCGGTGGCGCCGGCGATAAGCCCGTGGCGGTTGGCCATTTGGGGCAGCAGGGAAACGGCACATGCTTCGGACGTGCCCACCCAGATGTTCTTGTTCAGCAGCATGGAGGAACCTCCTTATTGACGGGGAATCAACAGGGCTACAGCATGAGCGCTGATGCCCTTCTTTTCGCCTTCAAAGCCCAGGTGCTCGGTGGTGGTGGCTTTGTAGTTGATTTTATCCACCGGAACGCCCAGGGCCTGAGCGGTACTTATTTTCATGTTTTCCAGATGGGGGGCCATTTTGGGCGCCTGGGCAATGATGGTTACGTCCGCATTGCCCACTTCATAGCCCTTTTCCCGGATGCGCTCCATGGCTTTTTCCAATAGCAGCAGGGAAGAAATGCCCTTATACGCCGGGTCGTTATCCGGGAAGAGATGGCCGATATCCGGCAGCCCGGCGGCGCCAAGCAGGGCATCCGTCAGGGCGTGCAGTGCCACGTCTGCATCGCTGTGGCCCAATAGCCCCATTTCGTGGGGAATTTCCACGCCGCCGATGATCAATGGGCGGCCTTCTGTCAGCCGGTGCACGTCATAGCCGTGGCCAATGCGGGGAAGAGCGTTTTGCATGTTCATATCCTCCGGGGAGGTCAGCTTGATATTATCGTAATGCCCCTGCACCAGATGCACAGGGAAGCCTGCAGCTTCCATCAGGGCGGCATCATCGGTATACCGGACGGCGGCCGTTTCGTGGGCACGGAGCATGTCCTTCACATAAAAGCCCTGAGGGGTTTGCATATGGAACAGCACGTCCCGGTTCAGGGTGCGGATCACCTTGCCTGTTTCGTCTGCTTCCTTGATGGTATCCCGGGCTTTCACGGCCATCACGCCGCTGCCCTTTTCCTTCACGCTTTGGATGACAGCTCGGATATCCTCCGCCCGGATGAAGGGCCGGGCGCCGTCGTGGATGAGGGCGATATCACACGCTTCCGGCAGCGCTTTCAGGCCGCACAGGGCGGATGCCTGCCGGTCAAAGCCGCCGGGCACCATGGCATGAACGGAAAGGCCGGCTTCCCGGAGTGCTTCTTCAAACAGGGGCTGTTCGCCGTCCCTGACCACCAGCACGGCCCCGTCCGCTGCCTGCAAAAAGGCGCGCAATCCTTTGATCACAGCTTTTTCCCCATCCACGCTCAGCAGGGTTTTGTTGATGGGCGCGCCCATCCGGGTACCGCTGCCGCCGCAGAGGATTACGGCATAAACGCTCATGTTTCTTCCTCCGAAAGCATGCCGATGGCGCTTGCATAAAAGGCGGAGGCTTTGCCCGGCCAGCTTTTTGCCATCTGCGCCGCCATGTCATAACTGGGCAGGGAAAGGGTTAATTGCATCAGCGGTGCATCCTTTTCCTGTACGGAAAGGCTCAGCACCCATTCGCCCTTTTCCGTCTTGCGGATCTGGGTGGGGTATTGCTCTGTTTCCTTTAGCCGGGCTTGCCACAAAAGCCCCTTTTCCCCAATGTATTGGCGGATGCTGCCCGGCACCCGGTTGCCAAACAGAAGCAGTGCTTCCTCCCCAGCCGGAGTGATCTTGTATACATGCCGGCTTCCGTCCGCTTCCCGGATGGCCTGGCCGTTGGCGCACAGGTCGTTCAGGGCAAACATCATGTCGAAATAATTCATTTCGTTGTAATCAAACAAAATCTGCTGCAGCTGCACACCGGTGCAGGGGGGCAGATGACGGATGGTGTATAAAAGGATCAGCCGCGTTTCTTCTTCCGGACTGCGGCGTGGCGGATGCAGACTCATAAATACCTCCGCAAATTTGCAAAATTCCATATCCTATATTAAATTCGCAAAAAAGCGCAAAAATCCTGCCGTGCCGGAAGAAAAACTGGCACTTCTGTGCCGGAGAATGAAGCAGCCAGGGACATTATCCCTGGACCCGTCTGCGTAAAGTGGTTGCGCTGGCGAATAAGCTTTTTTCCGAGCGAAGCGCAACCGGGGCAGGGGCTTATGCAGCCCCTGTACCCCGCACCAGAGGACGTGTCCTCTGGACACCTTCTCCGCGATGTTGCGGCACGGTTGAACAGGCTTTTTTCCGCGCGAAACTTGAGAAACGAACACCATAGGGGTGACTATTGGCTGACTGTTACCTTTGGGAACAATAAACTTTAGACAGAACGCTCAATCCGTCCACGGGCGAAATGAAAACAAGAGAACGGCGAGAGAGAAAACAAGTTTTCTCCTTCGCCGTTTCTCTGTTTTCCCCGGATGCAGAGCATCCGGCAGGCGGTGTTCTACCGCCAGCCCGTGGACGTGCGGCAGTACCGCAGCCGTTTTTTATTATGCTACTCTGTTTTT
>JAFSGG010000032.1 GCA_017434775.1 Clostridia bacterium | reverse complement strand
GGGTGATGACGACCTGCTCATCATCACCGCCGATCACGGCTGCGATCCCGCCTTCAAGGGCACCGATCACACCCGGGAATACATTCCCATCCTCTGCTGGAAAAAGGGCATGGACGGCCTTTCTTCCATCGGCACCCGGGAAACCTATGCGGATCTGGCCGCTACCATCTGTGACTATCTGGGGGCAGAGGCGCATTTTGCAGCCCACTCCTTCGCCAACGATTTGGAGGGCTGAACCATGGATTATATGGAACGCATCGCACTGGCTGCCAAAGCCATTGAAGAAAAAATTGGCACGGCAGAAATCGCCGTCATCCTGGGCAGCGGCCTGGGCGATTTCGGCAATACCCTTTCCGACACCCGCTCCATCCCCTACTCCGAAATTCCCGGCTTCCCTTCCGTTTCCGTGCAAGGCCACGCCGGTGTGCTTTCCACCGGTCTCAAGGGCGGCAAACGTATTCTGGTCATGAGCGGCCGCTTCCACGCCTACGAAGGCCATCCCATGCAGGATGTGACCCTGCCCATCCGGGTCATGGCAAAGCTTGGCGTGAAAAAGCTCATCGTCACCAATGCCGCCGGGGCGGTCAATACCGCTTTCTACCCCGGCGATCTGATGCTCATCACCGATTTTATCAACCTTTCCGGGATGAACCCCCTGATCGGCAAAAACCTCAGCGAATTCGGCCCTCGTTTCCCGGATATGAGCAATGCTTTCCATAAGGAACTGCGCGCCCTCGCCCTTGATTGTGCCAAAGAGCTGAACATTCCCCTGCAGCAGGGTGTGTACACCTGGATGAGCGGCCCCTGCTACGAAACCCCAGCGGAGATCCGCATGGTACGTACCCTGGGCGGCGATGCCGTGGGCATGAGTACGGTGCCCGAAACCATTGTGGCCAACCACTGCGGCATGCAGGTGCTGGGTATTTCCTGCCTCACCAATATGGCTGCCGGCGTGCTGGACCAGCCCATCAATCATCAGGAAGTGATGGAAATGGGGCTCAAAGCCCGGGACAGCTTTGCCGCCCTTGTTACCGCCGTAATCGAAAAAATGTAAGGGTGAACGACTATGGATAACGAAATGATGGATGATCTGCAAGTCCTGCTGGAAGACGCCCTGGAGGATATGCGGGAGGAATTGGAAGACAAGCTGCAGGAATTGATCAGCGATTCCATCAGCGAATTTTTCGCCGAAGGCATGGAAGAAATTCTGCATAATCATCAGTTTGTTCTCAAAGACGGCACCGTGATTCAGCCCCGGCAACGCACCAAGGTGCTCAGCCCGGATAAAACCCGGCTGTATCCCTGTTACGGCGGCTTGCGCATTGACGGCACCACCTTGCAGGTGCAGACCCGCATCAGCAGTTGGAACAACCTGTGTGCCTATAAAACCAAGGAAGAAGCTGTGGAAGCTCTTCTGAAAATAAAGGATGCCATGGAGCAGGGGCTTTCCCTGATTGAACTGTAATCAAAGTACGCTCCCTTTTTTCAGCCAATATCAAAATAACCCCCGTCTCCTTGATGGAAACGGGGGTTTTGATTATGCTTTATGTATCAGGCTCCATCCGGGAATGCGCCGTAGTACAGATACCGCAGCGTTGCCGGGCCGGCCACACCGTCAGCACTGAGACCGTGCCGGGTCTGGAACTTCTTCACAGCTGCTTCGGTACCGGTCCCATAATAACCATCGGTCACACCGCTGTAGTAGCCCTGTTCTTTCAGCGCTTCCTGCATTTTTTCAACGGGCGTGCCGTAATAACCGGGACGCAGCGTCACATAAATGATATCTTCACTGGGATTGGGGGTTACCTTCACCCAGGTGCCGGCAGGCAGCGGCGTGGCCGTACGATAGGGTGTTGCCGTGGGCCGGGCGGTGGGACGAGGCTTGGGCGTGGCCGTAGCACGGGCCTGAGCTGCCGTCTTCACATTATCAGAGTAGAGTTTGTTCAGCGTATCGGCGCCGGCCTTGCCGTCTGCCTTCAGGCCGTTGGCCTTCTGGAAAGCCTTCACCGCTTCTTCCGTACCGGTGCCATAGGAGCCGTCCACGGAACCCTTGTAGTAACCCAGGGACTTGAGCCGGGTCTGCACATTACGCACAACGGTGCCTTCACTGCCAGCTTTCAGCGAAACGCCGATCACCGCAGCGGCGGAAGAGGTAGAACGGGCAGAAGAAGAATAAAGCTTCTTCAGCGTATCGGGACCGGCCACGCCGTCCGCATAATCGGTATGGCGGCGCTGGAATGCGATCACGCCTGCTTCGGTGGCATCATCAAAACGGCCGGTGGGCTCACCGGAAAGGTAACCCAAAGAAATGAGACGTTCCTGCATTTTTCTTACATCGCTGCCGGAATTGCCGTTGCGCAGATAAGTGTTCTGGCTGAATGCAGGGGTGGCAGTGGGACGGGGCGTAGGCGTCACGGGCAGATAAGCAGGCTTGGCCGTCGCCCGGGCGTTACGCAGCGCTTCCAGGGTGGCAGCGCCCACTTTACCGTCCACATCCAGGCCATACTGCTTCTGGAAGCGTTTCACGGCTTCTTCGGTTCCTTCGCCAAAATCGCCGTCAACAGAACCGTTATAGAACTTCAAATCCTTCAGCCGGCGCTGCACCGTGCGCACGTTTTCACCGGTGCTGCCAAGCTTCAGGGAAGCAGCGGGCGTAGCCGTCACGGCAGGCTTCATGGTAGCCTTGGCACCGGCCAGCTTGGTGAGGGTTTCCGTACCGGCCACGCCGTCAACGGCCAGCCCGTACTGTTTCTGGAAAGCCTTCAGGGCTTCTTCGGTGGCAGGGCCGAAATCGCCGTCCGCCTGACCTGTGTAAAAGCCAAGATTCTTCAGCTGGCGCTGCATTTCACGAACCAGTTCGCCCTGGGACCCCAGCTTCAACGGCCCGCTGACTGCAGCAGGCGTAGCGCTGCTTGTGGCAGGCGGCATGGTAATGGTTGCGCCGGTATTGCCGGTGCTGCCGGGAATGGTGGGCAGCACAACAGGACCCCAGTTGCCGGTATTGCCGCTCTGCGTGGGCAAAACAACCATCCCGCCGCCCGAAGGCGTATTCACGGGCACATTGATATTGGGGGTCACCGGTGCATTGGTGGGAACAGGGGGCCTGGTGGTGGCCGCTGCAAATGTGGGGAACGCCCCGATGCCATTGTTGGCATTGCCGCCCGTCTGAATATCCGGCGTTTCATAGCAGCCGGTCAGTGTCAGGGACAATACCACCAGCATTGCTGCCAGCAGCCATTTTACCATACGGCGATTGTTCATGGGTCATCCTTCCTTCCGATTATCCATGCAGTTTATCTGCCAAATGACTCGTTCATTATATTGACGAAACAAAAGGGGCTTTTGTTCCGTTCTCTGGTAATTTTTTCTTACAACATTTCGGTGGGTATCTGATAATGCCATGTTTTGTACCCCACCCGGGCAGCGGCAGCAATATTATCCGCTCTGTCGTCAATAAACAATGTTTCTTCCGGGACAATGGCATATCTTTTTGCAATCAGGCGAAAAATACGTTCATCCGGCTTTTTCATCTTCTCCCGGGAAGAAACCACCACACCATCCATCAGCTGCAGATGGGGGTACAATTCCAACGTACGGGAGAAAGACGGCTCAGGATAATTGGTCAGCGCGTAGATCCTCTTCCCCATTGCCTTCAGTTCCGGCAACATCCGGTACAAGGGCATTTCATCCATCAAACGCGGAAACGCTTCCAGAAACTGCAGAACGGTTTCTTTTGCCTCTTTAAACCCTGCCGCTTCCGCCATGCTCTTGGCAATGGTTTCATTATCCGGCACGCCCAGGTCAAACATGTCCCATCGGCTCATGCCGATATCCGGCATAAACATGGCTTCATGCATCTCACTGCGCATATGCTCCGGAAAAAAGGTACACACCTTTTCCGGCCGGAACCGCAGCAGCACATTGCCAATGTCAAACACAATGTTTTTTGCCTTCAATAATCTTTCATCCATGGTGGTATGCCTCCGCTTTTATAGCATAACACATTTTTAAGCTGAATACAATCATTTTTCGTACGACTTTTTTAGTAAAAATTTTTGTTTCCCGTAACTTTTTCTGCACAAACCCTTGACAAATCCAGAAAATATGCTATATTGGTCAAGGAAAGTCAAAGTCAACAAATAGATTATGACTCTCCGACATTTCATTATTGAAAGAAGGATGCCCAATGAACGGCAATCAATACACGCAAAAATCCATGGAAGCCATTCAGTCCGCACAGCGTACCGCCATGGAATATGGCCATCAGCAGCTGGAGCAGGCCCACTTGCTCCATGCTCTGCTTTCCCAGAGGGACGGCCTTATCCCCCAGTTAATGAATAAGTGCGCCGCTTCCGCGGAAAAAATGCTGCAAGCAGCAGAAAGTCTGCTGCAGCGCTTGCCCAAAGTACAGCTTTCTGCCCGGGAAGAAGGCAAAGTCTACATCAGCACTTCCTTGGAAAAAGCCATTCAGGCAGCCATGAAACGGGCCGAACAGATGCGGGACGACTATGTATCCGTGGAACACCTGTTCCTGGGCCTGATGGATGCGCCCGACCGGGATATTAAAGCGCTGTTTGAGTCCATGAAGATCAACGAAAACGATGTGCTTTCTGCCCTGTCGTCTCTTCGCGGCGCTGCCAGGGTCACCAGCGAAAATCCGGAAGACACCTATGACGTATTGGCCAAATACGGCACGGATCTGGTAGAACTGGCACGGAAAGGCAAACTGGATCCCGTCATTGGCCGGGACAGCGAAATCCGGGATGTGATCCGCATCCTCAGCCGGAAAACCAAAAATAACCCTGTCCTCATCGGCGAACCCGGCGTGGGCAAAACCGCCATTGCAGAGGGGCTGGCTCTGCGCATTGTGCGCAAAGACGTGCCGGATTCTCTGAAGGACCGCTCCGTTTTCTCCCTGGATATGGGAGCCCTCATTGCCGGGGCCAAGTTCCGGGGGGAATTTGAGGAACGGCTGAAAGCTGTGCTCACCGAAATCAAAAAGAGTGAAGGGCGCATTATTCTCTTTATTGATGAACTGCACACCATCGTAGGCGCCGGCAAAACCGACGGTGCCATGGATGCCGGAAACCTGCTCAAGCCCATGCTGGCCCGGGGCGAACTGCACTGCATCGGCGCTACCACCCTGGATGAATACCGCAAATATGTGGAAAAGGATGCCGCGCTGGAACGCCGTTTCCAGCCCGTGCTGGTGAATGAACCCACGGTGGAAGACACCATTTCCATCCTGCGCGGCCTGAAGGAACGCTACGAAGTGTTCCACGGCGTCAAAATTCAGGACGCCGCCATCATTGCCGCTGCCACCCTGTCCAACCGTTACATCACCGATCGTTTCCTGCCCGACAAGGCCATCGACCTCATCGACGAAGCCTGCGCCATGATCCGTACCGAAATGGATTCCATGCCGGTGGAGTTGGACGATATCCGCCGCCGCATCATGCAGCACGAAATTGAGGAAGCTGCGCTGCAAAAGGAAACGGATGCGCTGTCCCTCTCCCGGCTGGAAACCCTGCGCAAGGAGCTATCCGATATGCGGGATCAGTTCCAGTCCATGCAGGCGAAATGGGAGAATGAAAAAGACGATATCGGCAAAGTGCAGCGCCTGCGGGAAGAGATGGAGCAGGTGAACGCCGAGATTGAACAGGCTGAACGCAAATATGACCTGAACCGGGCCGCCGAACTGAAATATGGTCAATTGCCCAAACTGAAAGCTGAATTGGAAGCAGCCGAAAAGGAGCCTTCCGAAGAAGCCTCCCTGCTGCGTGACCGGGTAACGGAAGAAGAAATTGCAAAAATCATGGCCCGCTGGACGGGGATCCCGGTCAGCAAGCTGGTGGAGGGAGAACGGGAAAAACTGCTGCGGCTTTCCAACGTGCTGCATCAGCGGGTCATCGGCCAGGACGAGGCCGTCACCGCCGTTTCCGAAGCCATCCTGCGCAGCCGGGCCGGCATTGCAGATGAACACCGACCCATCGGCTCCTTCCTGTTCCTGGGGCCCACCGGCGTTGGCAAAACGGAGCTGGCCAAGGCGCTGGCCGAAGCCCTCTTTGACGATGAAAAAAACATCATCCGTATCGATATGACCGAATACATGGAGAAATTCTCCGTTTCCCGCCTCATCGGGGCACCTCCCGGCTATGTGGGTTATGAAGAGGGCGGTCAGCTTACCGAAGCCGTCCGCCGCCAGCCCTATGCCGTGGTGCTCTTTGACGAAATGGAAAAGGCCCACCCGGATGTGTTCAATATCCTTTTGCAGATTCTGGATGACGGCCGGGTCACCGACAGCCAGGGACGCACCGTGGACTTCACCAATACCATCCTCATCATGACCAGCAACCTGGGCTCTTTGCAGATTCTGGAGGGCATTGATGAAAACGGTAACCTTTCCGATGAAGCCAAGCAGAACGTGCAGTCCCTCATCAAAAGCCACTTCCGTCCGGAGTTTTTGAACCGCATCGATGATACCCTGATGTTCACTCCCCTGCAGAAAGATCAGGTGGAGCAGATCATGAATCTGATGCTGGAACGGCTGCGCAAGCGCCTCAGCCAGAAGCAGCTTTCTCTTTCCCTCACTCCTGCCGCCAAGGAACGGCTGATTGCCCAGGGCTATGACCCCATCTATGGCGCACGCCCCATGAAGCGCCTGCTGCAAAGCAAAGTGGAAACCCTGGCGGCAAAACTGCTGGTGTCCGGCCAGGTACTGCCGGGGCAGGAGATCGTTATCGATACCGACGAAAATGAAGGCTATGTCGCTTCTGTGAAAGCGTAAGGGGGAAATCACGGAAGGGATTTAACCCTTCCCCTCACCAGAGGCTCCTCCCTGAATTCCTTCACAGACACAGGAAATCATTCTTTGTCTTTTTTCCTGATGTTACAAGAATTTAAAAGCATACTGTATCCAATTAAGAACTGCCCACCGGATACCGGTGGGCAGTTTCTGTTTGTCATCCATTTTCTGCATTGGCAGGTTCAACCATTATTTCTGTGTTGATCTGGTATCGATTCGGATCGTCGAAGCGAACCCTGTATCCGTTGCTAAGGTATTCAGGATCGCTGGTAACATAAATTTCCCAGGTTGCACGAATGCCTTTTTTCTCCTGGCTTCTGCAGAAAATTGCGCCCACTTTGTAATCACCGAGATGATCAAGTGCTTCCTGGCCATACTTTTCCCCAATGGCATTGAGTGCAATTTCAACAGCTTCATCGCGGGTGAGTTCGCCCTGAACCGGAACAGCGTGACAGCCGCCCAGCGCATCTTTCTGCGCTTCCAGGGGCCAGAAATACCAAGTACTGTCATATTGCCGGCTGTGCTGATCATAAGCGCGCGCCTGTCGCTCCTTTTCCGCAATTTTTGCCGGATCTTCCTGTGTTTGCGAATTATCAAAAACAGGTGCACTTTCCTGAACGGAAAAGGGCACATACATACGGATGGGCTTTGAATCCGGACCATAGGTGTACTCCCACTTATCAAGAATCTCACCTGTCATACAGTCCAGCTCCAGGCACCACACAGCATCATATTTACCATGTGGTGCAATTTCAGGGAATCTATACGAAAGCGTTACTTTGTAAATGGGAAGATCGTTTGATGTGCAGCAAATAATGAAAGTTCTTGCTATTTCCTGCAGCGCAATGTGCTCCTGAGCAATGCTGATTGCTTGTTCCGGACAGATGGCGCCATTCGGAGGCAGGCGATAGCCGGCATTGATATAACACCATTGATTTGCACTTTCCGGTTCCAAATCGGCAATCGCATCAGCAAATTCCGCCCATGCCTCCAGTGGCCAAAGAGGGTTGGAACCGTACTTGAGTGTAAAGTATCGGTCAGCCATACTGAACGAATCAAACGCCGGCATCTCGCCGTGGAATCCGGCTTCCTGAATGTCCAGAAGATTCCCTTCCTGATTGAAGGACACATTGTATTCCTGAACATTGGTCTTCCTGTTGACATATTCAAATCTCCATTCAGCCGGATGGAATCCATCCATGTCCGTCCATGATGCATAGAACCATTCCTGGATGAACCATTTCTCACTACTTTCATCGGGCAGTGTTACACTGTATTCCTTTTGCAGCAATGATGCTGCATGTGCTCTGGCTTCCGGAACAGACATGTCTCCTTCTCCTGGAATCCGATATGGGTTCTTTTCCTTGTAGCCGATTTTGATTGCCATATTTTCATACCAGTATTTTTCCTCTATCGACCACGATGTAAAACTTCCCCCGAAGGCCTCGCGGCAGATAGCCATCAGCACTTCTTCTTCCCAATATCCATGACCATTTTTCATAGCCATCATGATTGTGCTATCCTCTTCCAGTGTAATGCCATTTTCGTTCAGTGTCCGGATCAGCTGAACCAGTTCTTCGTGCGTATAGGATTCCTGTGTATAGGCTGCTGTATCATTATTTTGTGCCATCGGCACAGCAACTTGCTCAACCACTTCTTTTCCTGTCATCAATTCAATAGCCATAGCCGTCAATGTAGTCAAAATAAGCACAATGACCAATATCAGCCCGACAGTCAGTTTTTTCTTCACTTTATATCCTCCTGTTGCGTGCAAAAACAATTGTTCCCGCTGAAAAGAAGAGGTGTGAAGGGATGATAACTCAATATTCAGCTTTTGCAGGATGAAATCTTTCATCTGTTCATCTTTCATGCTCTTCACCTCCAGTCAGGGATTGCTTCAACAAAGCTTCTGCATTTCTCAACCGCCGCAAAACAGATGAGGGAGATATGCCAAGTACCGCAGCGGTTTCTGCCTGCGTAAACCCCTGAAAATAGTACAGCAAAACAACCTGTTTGTATCTGTTGGGCAAATCCATGATCATGAGCGACAGGCTGCGATCTTCCGCTTCTGTCCGTAATAGACGGTCAGGAAGTTCTTCCAGCGCTTTCCGATTATCAATATGCCGAAACCAGGCTGTGCGCCGATAATCTTTACAGGTATTGATTGCAATTCGCATCAACCATGCTTTTTCATTCTGAATTCCTTGGTTTTCGTATTCGCTCATATGCTTCCAAGCCTTGATCCAGGTATCCTGAAGAGCATCTTCAGCCTGAGCTTGATCGGACAGATAGAGAAAGCATGTCCGCAGGATTGCATCGGAATATGTTTCAATCCATTGGTTCAATCTTTCTTCTCGATTCATGCCGGGTACCACAGCACAATCCATTTCCGATCACCTCCTTCACTCTTTTAGACGAGAAGAACAGGGAAAAAAATTCATGTTTTGAAAAAATTTTCTTAACACAAAAAAGCCCCGCCTGATGCGGGACTTTTATTTGCGATTCTCAGCGCTGCACACGGCCGGAAGCGTTGCCGCCGGCAAGCGTGAGCACTTCTTTTTCAGAGCAGAGGTTGAAGTCTGCTTCGATGGTCTGCTTCAGGCAGGAAGCTGCAACCGCGAATTCGATGGCCTGCTGGCAGTCGCTGGGCCACTTGTTCATGGCATGGATCAGGCCGCCGCCAAAGCTATCGCCGCCGCCCACGCGGTCCACGATGTGGATGAGATAATTCTTGGCGAAGTAAGCTTTTTCACCGTCGTAGAGCATGCCGCTCCAGTTGTTATCGGAGGCAGAGATGCTGCCGCGCAGGGTGATGGCCACATAGTCAAAACCGAAGCGTTCCTTCAGCTGCTGAGCCACGGATACATAGCCTTCCTTATCCAGCTTACCGGAATTGATATCGGTATCCTTGGCTTCAATGCCGAACACGTCCTTGGCATCTTCTTCGTTGGCGATGCATACGTTCACATAGGGCATCAACTCACCCATGACCTTGCCGGCCATTTCCCGGGTCCACAGCTTGCCGCGGTAATTGAGATCGCAGGAAACGGTGATGCCTTTTTCTTTGCACACCTTCAGCGCATCCAGGCAGATTTCGGGCAGTTCGCCGCCCAGAGCGGGAGTAATGCCGGTGAAGTGGAACCAGGTGGCGCCGTCCAGGATCTTTTCCCAGTCGTAATCTTCCCGCTTGGAAAGGGCCACGGAGGAACCGGCACGGTCATACACCACTTTGCTGCCGCGCTGGGAAGCGCCTTTTTCGCAATAGTAAATGCCCAGACGGGGACCCTGGCGCAGGATCTTGCTTACATCCACGCCGTACTGACGAAGGGCGTTCACGGCGTTCTGGCCGATTTCGTGGGCAGGCACAGCCGTTACATAGGCAGCATCGTTGCCGTAGTTGGCCAGAGAAACCGCCACATTGGCTTCGCCGCCGCCATAGGTGGCTTCGAATTTATTGGCCTGGGGAAAACGCAGATACCCTTCGGGGCTGAGACGGAGCATGATTTCACCGAAACATACCGCTTTCATTTGCATACACTCCTGTTCATCTTTGTTGAGTGCCTTTCGGATGAAAGGCCGCTTTCATTCCTTTTTTTCTTTTCTGCGTTCCGTTCCTTTTTCCTGCCTGAATGCCGGAATTGTGCATATTTTTCTCTTGTTTCTACAGGCAAAAAAGAAGGAGGTCTTTCCGTGGCATTTTTCTCCTGCGTGTTGACCGGCGCACTGCTTGGCGTTTTGTACATTTTCCCTCATCCGGCAGCAGAAGCCGCCCGGGAAGGATTACAGGCCTGGGCCTTTTCTCTGGTACCCTCTCTGGGCCCGGCCATGGCGCTTTGCCTGTATCTTTGCACGCATTTGCCGGGCAGACGCTCCTTGCAGCTCCTTTCCGCCTTCCTTTGCGGCTCTCCCGGCGGTGCCCGGCTGATGCAGGAAAATGTGTATGATACAAAAAGTGCGCTTCACGATGCCGCCCTCACCGGGGTCATCAGTCCTCTGTTTTTCCTGTCCGCCGTGTCCCAGTGGATGCAGAACGAAAAAGCTGCCGTCCTTCTTTATTTCTGCCATCTTTGCGGTGCCTGCTTGTCGGCTTTGTGCATACCAGGCCAGCCGGCACAGCCTGCAGTTTCCACTCCCCTGACCCTGCCCAGATGCATACAGCAGGCAGTAAATGCTCTGCTGCAAATCGGGTATTACGTGATGCTGGGCTTTGTTTCCGCCCGGATGATCGGCTGCGTTTTTCCCCATCTTCCGCCTTTTTGTTCCATCCTGCTGCAAAGCTTTGCGGAAGTCACCGGCGGCACAAAACAGATGATTGCAAGCTGCTTTCCTCTGCCCCTTTTGTGCTCCGTGATCTCCTTTGGCGGTCTGTCCATCCTGATGCAGAATCACGCATATTGGAAGGAAAAAGGCGTTTCCCTCCTCCATCTGGCAGGGATTCGCCTTCTGCACGGCTTCCTTTCCGGAATTCTTTGTTTTTTCCTGCAAAATCTTCCTTTTATCGGTTGAAAAAAAGCGCAGCATCCTGTATAATAATCTTTGGTATTTTTCTGATGATTAAAAGGAAGAAGGGTATTTTGCAATGAAAATTCTGATCGTAAACGCAGGTTCCTCTTCGCTGAAGTATCAGCTGATTGATATGGACAATGAACAGACCCTGGCCAAGGGCCTGGTAGAACGCATCGGTATGGCGGAAAACGGCCATCACGAATGCAAAGTGAACGGCGAAAAGATCGTGGACTGGGCAGAAGATAAAATCGTCGATCATGTGCAGGGCTGCAAAATGATGCTGGCCGCACTGACCGATGCCGAAAAGGGCGCCGTGAAGAGCATGGACGAAATCAGCGCCGTAGGCCACCGCGTGCTGCACGGCGGCAGCAAGTTCTCCGAATCCATGATCATCAATGACGAAGTGATCGCCGCCATCGAAGAAAATATTCCCCTGGGCCCCCTGCATAACCCCGCCAACCTGATGGGCATCAAAGCCTGCCAGGAAGTGATGCCCTCTACCCCCATGGTGGCCGTGTTTGACACCGCTTTCCACCAGACCATGCCCCCCAAGGCTTATATGTACGGCCTGCCCTACGAAATTTACGAAAAGCATCATGTGCGCCGCTACGGCTTCCACGGCACGTCCCACCGCTTTGTTTCCAAGCGCACCGCGGAATTCCTGGGCAAGAAGCCGGAAGACCTGCGCATCATCACGGCTCACCTGGGCAACGGTTCTTCTCTGGCCGCCGTGGAATATGGCAAGTGTGTGGATACCTCCATGGGCCTCACGCCCCTGGAAGGCGTGCTGATGGGCACCCGCTCCGGTAACCTGGACCCTGCCGTGGTGGAATTTGTCTGCGATAAAGAAAACCTCACCGTGGGTCAGATGCTGAACCTGTGCAACAAAAAGAGCGGTCTGCTGGGCATCAGCGGCATTTCCAACGATATGCGCGATGTGGACAACGCCGCCAAGGAAGGCCATCCCCGGGCTCAGCTGGCCCGTGACATGCTGGTCTACGGCATCCGCAAGTACATCGGTTCCTATGCCGCTGCCATGAACGGCGTGGACGTGATCGTGTTCACCGCCGGCATCGGCGAAAACAACTATGGCCTGCGTGAAGACATCATGGCTGGTTTCGAATACATGGGCGCCAAGCTGGATAAGGAAAAGAACGCCGCCCTGGCCTGGCCCAATGTGCATGAAGCCGTTATCTCCGCCGATGACAGCAAAGTGCTCATCTGCGTCATCCCCACCAACGAAGAAATCGCCATCGCCCGGGACACCCTGGAACTGGTGAGCAAGTAAGCAAAAATTCAGCCCTGCTTCCATTTGGAGGCAGGGCTTTTTGTTTGCATTTTTATTTGGTGTCCCCGTGGAGCTGCATCTGTTCGTTGAGCAGATTAATGTTGCCGCAGCCCATGGTGAGCACCAGATCACCGGGCTGCCAATGTTCCCTCAGATACTTTTCCGTATCGTTGAAGGTGGGGGTATGCACGGCGTCGATGCCGTTTGCCCGCATGCCCTCAATGAGCATTTCGGTTTTAATATCCCCGGGGTCTTTTTCCCGGGCAGCGAAGATATCCGTCACCAGCGTGAAATCCGCAACGGCGGTGCAGGTCAGGTAATCGTTGAACAAGCCCTTCACCCGGCTGTATGTGTGGGGCTGCATCACCGCCCAGAGCCGCCCGGGTTTCTGCATCTTCGCCACGTCCAGCGCCGCTTTCATTTCCGTGGGGTTATGGCCGTAATCGTGGTACATCTTCACACCGTCGATGATCCCCGTCAGCTCAAACCGCCGGTGTACCCCGGTAAAGGCTGTGAGCGCCTTGGCTGCTTCTTCCGCTTCCACCCCGGCGCTGCGCACGGCAGCATAGGCGGCCAAAGCGTTCAGCACATTGAATTTACCCGGGATATTCAGTTTCACCCGGGCTTCCCTTTCGCCCCGGAACATCACGTCAAACCGGGCACAGCCGGTATCATTGAACGAAAGATTTTCCGGGTAATAATCGCAGGCATCGGTGTTGCCGTAGGTTCTGGTTTCGCAGGTAAGCTTTTTGAACAGCCCGGGAATCCAGGGATCTTCCCCCCAGCCGATGGCCAGCCCGTCTTCCGGCAAAAGGGAAAGGAACTTGGCAAAGGCATTGCAGATATCGTAAATATCCTTGTAATAATCCAGATGATCTTCTTCAATGTTCAAAACCACCGCTGTGGTGGGCTGCATTTCCAGGAAACTGCCGTGGAATTCGCAGGCTTCCGCCACAAACACATCCTTGCCCCCAATGCGGCTGCCGCCGCCCAGCGCATCCAGCCGGCCGCCGATGTGCACGGTGGGGTCTTTTCCGCAGGTCAGCAAGGCCTGGGCGATCATGGAAGATGTGGTGGTTTTGCCATGGGTGCCGCAGACACACACCGCATGGTCGTGGTTCTGCATCAATTGGCCAAGCAAAGTGGAGCGCTCCATCTGGGCAATGCCCAGTTCTTTCGCCTTAGCGCGCTCCGGGTTTTCTTCGGAAATAGCGGCAGAAAAGATGATCAGATCCTTCCCTTCCGCATTTTCCGCAAAATGACCCACCGTCACCGGAATACCCATTCTCCGCAGCCGCTCCACTGCATGGGAATTGGCGTTATCGCTGCCGGAAAGGGTGTACCCTTCCTTCAGCAGCATTTCGGCCAGGCCGCTCATGCTGCTGCCGCCGATGCCGATCATGTGAATCTTTTTGCCTTTATAATCACGGATGTGAACCATCTTGGCACCTCCAAACAAAACTCTTTTTCTATTATACGATGCATAAGCCAAAATATCAATCTTTTTTCGTTCTTCTGCGCTTTTCGGCCTTTTTTCTGCCGCTTGTTTTTTTGTGAAAATTAGGGTATAATTTCTGTGGGCAAACAATCAAAAATTAAGGAGAGATTGCCATGTGTAATAACGAAGAACTGGATATCATCGAACTGGAAAGTGAAGACGGCGAACTGCTGCGCCTGTGCGTGGACCGCTATTTCTTCTACAACGGCGATGAATATGTGCTGCTCAGCGATGACTGCGGCCAGAATAAGCCTAAGGACGAAGTTTCCCATTATGTGATGAAGGTCGTTCCCCTGGAAGATGAGGACGGCGAAGAAATGGAAGAATTTGTGCCCGTGGAAGACGAACTGATGGATCAATTGATCCATGTGGTGGAATCCACCTTCGGCGACGAATAATCTTCTATGAACGAAACGATTGCACAAAAGCTGCGCCTGCTGCCTGATTCCCCCGGCTGCTACCAGATGAAGGAAAAGGGGAAAATCATCTATGTGGGCAAGGCTGTCAACCTGAAAAACCGAGTGCGCAGTTATTTCCATGGCCGCGACCACACCCCCAAGGTGGCGGCCATGGTTTCGCATATCGACGATTTCGATATCATCCTGTGCCGCACCAATCTGGAAGCGTTGATCTTGGAGTGCAATCTCATCAAGCTCCATAAGCCCTATTATAATATCCTGCTGAAGGATGACAAGCACTACCCCTATATCCGCCTGGACCTGAAGGACATGTACCCAAAGGTCACTTTGGCCCGCCGCCAGGAAAACGACGGTGCCAAATATTTCGGTCCCTACATCGGGGCCACGGCGGTGCGGGACGTGCTGGACACCCTGCGCAAATTGTTCCCCTTGCGCACCTGCAAACATAACCTGCCGGAAAAGAAACTGCAGCGGCCCTGCATCAATTACGAAATCGGCCGCTGTCTGGGTCCCTGCTGCCAGAAATGCACGGAAGGCGAATACCGGCAGGTGGTGAACCGGGTGGTGCAGTTTCTGGGCGGCAAATACCAGGAAATCACGGCGGATCTGCGAAAAGATATGCAATCTGCCGCCATGAAGCTGGAATTTGAAAAAGCCGCCCGGATCCGGGATCAACTGAACGATATCGAAGGCCTCATGCAGCGCCAGCAGGCCATTCAGGTATCCGGCGCAGAGCAGGATGTGTTTGCCCTGTGGGGCGACGATATGGATTGCATGGCTCAGGTGATGTATGTGCGCCGGGGCCGTATGGTGGGGGGCGACAGCTTTGCCCTGCCCGGAGAAGGAAGGGAAAACAAGGGCGAAGTGCTGTTCGATTTTATTCTGCAGTTCTATGATGAACGAAAGCCGGCAAGGGAGGTTCTCTGCCCCGATCTGCCGGAAGAAATTGCAGAAGATCTGGAAGCATGGCTGCGGCAAAAGCGGGACGGTGCCTGTACCCTCACGATCCCCAAACGGGGAGATAAACGGGCGCTGGTGCTGCTTTCCGAAAAGAATGCCCGGGATGCCCTGCAAAAGCGCAATGCCAAACAGCAGGTGCAGCACGAGCGCACCATCGGCGCCTGCGAAAGCCTGGCCAAAGCCATCGGCATGGATACCGTGCCCCGGCGCATTGAGGGCTTTGATATCAGCAACACCCAGGGAACCCTTTCCGTGGCTTCCATGGTGGTGTTTATTGATGGTGTGCCCGCCTCGAAAGAGTACCGGCATTACCGCATCAAAACCGTGGAAGGCGCTAACGATTTCGCTTCCATGAACGAAGTGCTGGGCCGGCGTTTCAAGCGCAGCATCAGCCCGGAAAGCGGCGAAAAATGGCCGCTGCCGGATCTGGTGCTCATCGACGGCGGCCCGGAGCAATTGGCCTTTGCCCGGGAAGCCATGCTGGCAGCCGGGGCCAATGTGCCCATGTTCGGCCTGGCAGAAAGGCTGGAAGCCATTTATCTGCCCGGAAAAGACAAACCCATCCTGCTGGATCACCACACCCCGGCGTTGCACCTGATCCAGCGCATCCGCGACGAAGCCCACCGCTTCGCCATCACCCATCACAGAGGATTAAGAGAAAAAAATGCCGTCCGCAGTGTTCTGGAGGATATTCCCGGCATCGGTGCTGCCAGGCGGCGTGCCTTATTGCAATATTTTAAATCTGTCAAAGACATCCGGGAAGCCGGGATGGACGCTTTGCTTGCCTGCCCGAAAATAAATAAAGCAGCGGCTGAAGCCGTCTATCAATGGGCCCACCCGGACGAAAAACAATCATCAGGAGTTGAATAAACCTTTGAGTACATCCCGTTTTGCTATTTTTGTGGATCTTGAAAACTGCGGGGCCAAGGCGCCCACGCTGAACAATATTCTGGACAAAGTGAAAATCCGCGGCGATATATTGCTTGGCAAAGTCTACGGCTATACCGACCGCTTTTCCGAACTGAAGGAGCTTCTGCTTTCCAATACCTTTACCGTGGTTCCTTCCCTGCGCCACGGCGTGGCCCAGAAGAATAATGCCGATATCCTGTTGGTGCTGGACGCCCTGGAAGTAGCCTACACCAACCCCCTCATCGATTCTTTCTGCATCGTGTCCGGCGACAGCGATTATACGCCCCTGGTAGGCCGGCTGAAAAGCATGGGCAAGTTCGTCCTTGGCATGAGCCGCAGCGAAGTGGCTTCTTCCATCTTCATCAATGCCTGCAACGAATTTCAGTTTCTGGAATCCGTTTCCGCCGTCAACCGGGACAAACGCCGGGGCAAAAAGCAACTGAAGGACGAACCCTTGGATGATGCCGGTCTCAACAAAGTGCTGGAAAGCATCCTTTCCGAACAGACGGACGAAGACGAAATGTATGCCAGCGAACTGAAAGGCGTGCTGCTGCGCCTGCGCCCGGATTTCAACGAAAAATCCTTCGGCTGCGCATCCTTCGGTAAGCTGCTCAATAAGCTGGCCAATAAATTCGGCTCCCTCCGGGTACGGAACGATAATTACAATGTGATGGTGTCCCTCAACGCCGATGCACCGGAAACCGCCGCCAAAAAGAGCCTGACCCCGGATACCTGGCGCAATGCTTTCTGCGAACAGCTGCAGCGGTATAAGGACGACGGTTTCGAGCGGGTAAACCCTTCCATCCTGAAAGCCGATATTCAGTCTTCCTTCCCCGATTATTCCGAACATGCCATCGGCTTCAAGCGCTTTTCCGATGTACTCAAGCAAATGGAAAAAGAAAAGCTTTTGCAATTGGAATTTGACGAACAGAAGAATATGCTCATCAAAATGATCTGATACAAAGGAGGCTTCCGCCCCATGCATGATATCCCTGCCTATGCCCAGGAACTGAAAAAGATCGCCCTGGAAATGGGCGCTGCCAGCGCCACGCCCTTTAATATTTCCCAAATCTGCTTTGACAGCCGCACCCTGCTCAAATGCATGTTCGGCTGCAACGACTGGGGCAAGGGTCTCACCTGCCCTTCCCGTCCCGGCAGTCCCACCATGGAACAATACCGGGAAATGCTCAGCCGATACAGCTGGGGCATCATCATCGGCGGACATAACAAGCACATCACCCAGAAGGTCTCCTACCATCTGGAAGGCAAGGCTTTCGGAGACGGTTACTATTTCGCTTTTTCCATGAGCGACTGCGGCCTGTGCAAAACCTGCGCCGGCCACACCGGCGGTGAATGCCGCAATCCCCTCAAAGCCCGGCCTGCTTTCCACAGCGTGGGCATTGACGTGTTCAAAACCGTGCGCCAGTTCGGCCTGCCCATCCATACCCTCAAAGACCCTGCCAACGAAGAACAGAACTGGTACGCCGCCGTGTTTGTGGAATAACGAAAGAATATCCCCGGTTGTGCCGGGGATACTGCTTTTTTGGTGTATTCTCCTGCCGTATTCCTTGTTCGCCATTTTCTGACGTGCTATAATAATCCTATTCATTTCTCATCACACAGAAAGAAGGGATTCTGTGAAAAAAACCTATGTCACCACCATGCCGGATGATATCGGCGCATTCTTAAAGGCCAGTCGCTGCTTTGCCGAGCTAGATATCAATATCACCCGGGTCAGTTATAACAAGGCCATCGATTCCAACACCCTGTTTCTGGATGCGTCAGGCACGGCCGATCAACTGGAAAAGGCCGATAAAAAGCTTTCCGAAATCGGCTACCTGCCATCCCAGAGGACGGAAAGCAGCATTGTGCTGCTGGAATTCAGTCTGCCGGATGTGCCCGGCAGCGTAACCGATGTGCTGG
Source organism: Clostridia bacterium (assembly GCA_017434775.1). Classification (GTDB taxonomy): domain Bacteria; phylum Bacillota; class Clostridia; order Christensenellales; family Aristaeellaceae; genus RUG563. The sequence continues at coordinate 35,789 of JAFSGG010000032.1, read as the reverse complement.
CATTGATCCAGCAGTTTGACTTCAATATTTCCTATATCAGTTCCCAGGAAAACGGCAGTGATATTCAGCCCTTCAAAATGGGGCTTCATGTGGATGATGTGGAAAAGATTCAGCACTTTCTGGAAGAAGCCAAAAAGCTGTGTCCGGTAAAGGTGATTCAATACAGTGCCGCAAAAAACACCTATGACAACAGCATTTTTTACAACAGCTTTGTTTCCGAGCTTTCCGCCCGGGCGCATCTTTCGGCCGAAATGGAAAACGCCCTGCTTGTGAACACCAACCTTGCCATGCAGACATTGGATGAACAGGGCCAGTCCCCCTACCGGACATTTGACAGCATTGCCCGCTTTGCCGAACTGCTGGCCGCCTGCAAAGGAGAACAATTTAACCCCCGCATTTCCTCCCACGCGCTGACAGAAGAAACCCATCTCACACTGATTGAGCCGCCCTGCGGCAGCAACACCGCCATTTTGCGCCACAAAGACCAGACCCTGTTCATCGACTGCGGCTACGCCTGCTATCGTCAGGAGATGGAAGCCTTATTCCGCAAGCTGCTGCCGGATTACGACGCCCTGCACAAGACCGTATTGATAACCCATGCCGATGTGGATCACTGCGGCCTGCTGCCCCTGTTTGATACCATCATAGCCAGCCAGCGCAGCGCTGACTGCCTGCATGCAGAATATCATCATCAGAACGGCTTCCGGGAACAGAACACACTGCACAGGCCCTACATCAATATCTGCAAAATACTCACCGGCTACATGCCCCCAACCCCCGAAAAAATTCAGGTTCTGCATCCCGGCCGCGCGGATAATGATGCGCCTTTGATGCTCACCGGCTTTTTCACATTCGGAGATCTGCATTTTGAAGTATACGAGGGCAAGGGCGGCCATCTGCCCGGGGAAATCATCCTGATTGATTATGCCCACCATATCGTTTTCTCCGGCGACGTATACCTGAATCTGAAGGGCTTCACCGCCGAACAGGCGCGCTATAACCACTACGCGCCCATCCTGATGACCTCTGTGGATACAGACCCCGCCCTGTGCGCCCAGGAAAGGCAAATGATGCTGCAGCGGCTGGGGCCGGGGCCCTGGCGCATTTTCGGCGCCCACGGCAGCTGTAAAGAATACACCGTGGAGGTGCAGCCGTAAAAACGGCACATAAAAGCCCGAAGCATGTTTTGCTTCGGGCTTTGGTTTTATTTTTCCGTTTCTTCCATCACATGGGGTTTGAGCAGAATTTCCTGCACGTGCCGGTCATCGGCCTTGAGCACCTGCACGTCCCAGCTGCCACAATGGAACACTTCCCCTTCGTCGGGAATGCGTTCGGCCAGTTCCATCACCCAGCCGCCCACCGTGCTGGCATCAGCATTGGAGCCCAGGCCAAAGCGTTCTTCCATTTCTTCCAGCGGCGCGCTGCCCACAATGTGCCAGCTGCCGTCCTTCTGTTCCTGGAATTCCACTTCAATTTCGTCGTGCTCGTCCCAGATTTCGCCTACCAGTTCTTCCAGAATATCTTCCATAGTCACAATACCCACGGTGCCGCCGTATTCATCCACCACCACCGCCAGCTGGGATTTGGTGCGCTGCAGCATGCGCATCAGGTCGCTGATCTTGGTATTTTCGGTAACGAACACCGGGCTCTTCATGATTTCATTCATGTTCAGCTGGGCATCCTTGGTTTTGCGGTAGAAATCCTTCTGATGAATCACACCCACAATGCGGTCGATGGTTTCTTCGTACACCGGCAAGCGGGAATAGCCGCTTTCTTCGAAAATCTCGGATACTTCTGCAAAGCTGGCATCCTGCGGCACACCTTCCACCCGCACACGGGGGGTCAGGATATCGGCCACTTCCTGATCATGGAATTCGATGGCGGAGCGCACCAGATCGCTGTCGTCCGCATCCATGCCGCCTTCCTGTTCCACTTCTTCCACCATGGTGATCAGTTCGTCCTGGGTCAGTCGGCGGTCGTCCTTCACCTTGAACAGCTTGGACAACAGCAGCTTCCATTTGCTGAACAGCCAGTTGATGGGCTTAAAGACTTTTGTCAATGCCGTCACAATACCGGCCACCGCCATGGCAAAGCTTTCCGGGCTCTCCTTGGCCATGGATTTGGGGGAAATTTCACCGAAGATCAATACCACCACCGTGGTCACAATGGTGGAAACGCTGGGACCGGCGCCGCCGCCAAGCAAGTTCACAAAAAACACCGTGGCGATGGAAGCCAGGCCAATGTTCACAATATTATTGCCGATCAGAATGGTAGAAAGCAGATCATCATAATTATCCGCCAGCTTCAGTGCACGGGCAGCCTTTTTATTTCCATTATCCGCCAGGCTCTTCAGCCTTGTGCGGTTCAGGGAAGAATAGGCCGTTTCCGTGGCCGAAAAGAAGGCCGACAGCATCACAAGCACAACCATCACCAGGATTTGCATTTCCATTTTCCTAAAATACTCCTTTTTTACACACAAAAAGCACACCCAAGGCTTTGCCCAAGGTGCGCCTGTGTTTTCATCTTACTACCGGGCTCGGGTTCCGGCTCTATGGCATTACTACTGCCATAATCACCCTCCACGGGGTAACCACACTCCTTTTGGAGAAATACTCCGGGAGGTATTATACCATACCCTTCCGCCCTTGTCAATGCTTATACGTCATACCGCTTCAGCAGCATATCCAGCGCTTCCCGCAGCAAAATTGCTTCGCCGATGCCTTCCCGTTTGGACAGTTTGGTGAGCCGCTTGAGCTGATCGGACGTGTAATGGCTGGTTTTGGGGATCATTTTTTCTTCCCGGCACAGGGCCACCTTATTCCGACCGGCATATTTTACCCGGAACATGGCACTTTCTGCCTTGCGCACCAGTTCCTGATAGCGGGATGCATCTTCGAAGGCAGCGGCAATGCCCACGGAAATGGTAACCTGTTCGCCATCGGGCAGTTTGATATCCAAGCCCCGGCGCAGCTGTTCCATCAGCAGGAATGCATCTTCCTTTTCCAGATCGGCATTGAACAGAATGCCAAATTCGTCACCCTGAATACGGTAGATTTCGCCCTGGCCCTCAACGCCCTTTTGCAGGTACTGCCCCAGTTCAATCAGCACCCGATCCCCTGCATCATGGCCGAAATCATCGTTGACATGCATAAAATGATCCACGTCCAGCAGGGCAATCACCGCATTTACACCTGCATTCTCATCCGCCAGAATCACTGTCAGTTTTTCTTCAAACGCCTGACCGTCGGGGAACTGAAGCACTTCGTTTACTTTGTTGGTTTTCATGAATACGACCTCCGTAATATTATTTTCGATATAATATTAACACAATAATATTATTTGTCAAGTATTATTTTGAAAATTATATAATTTTTCTGCATATTTTGATCCTGGATCGCTTTTTTGCAGCGTCTTATGGCTTTTTCTCTTTTTTGGCAGCAATTTATATGAATTTTTTCTCCATTTTTGCATTTTGGCTATGGCATAAGATTCATTCCTGTGGTATAATAATTCGGCACATCGTCTTGGCGATATGCTGTGTACCACAGATTTTTAAGGAGAGTGTATTTCCATGCCTAACATTGCAGTCCTCACCAGCGGCGGCGACAGCCCCGGCATGAATGCAGCCGTTATGAGCGTAGCCCGCTCCGCCAATCGGCTGGATATGCCCCTGATCGGCATCAAGCGCGGCTATAACGGATTGCTCGGCCGTTCCGGGAAGCTGGAAGACGATTTTGTCCGGCTGGATCTTGATACTGTTTTGGATATTGCCGACCTGCCCGGCACCTACCTTCGCACCGCCCGCTGCACGGAATTCCTGGACCCTGCTGTTCGTGAACGTGCCGCCCAGCGCCTGCGGGATATGGATGTGACGGGTCTTGTGGTCATCGGCGGCAACGGCTCCTTCCAGGGGGCCATGCGCCTTTGTGAACTGGGCATCCCCTGCATTGGCATTCCCGGCACCATCGATAATGACCTGGCCTATACCGAAATGACCCTGGGTTACGATACCGCCGTCAACTGCTGCGCCGATGTTGTGCGTGCCATCCGTGCCACCTCCCGTTCCCACGATCGTCCCCACGTAGTGGAAGTGATGGGCCGTGACTGCGGCGATATCGCCCTGAGCACCGCTGCCGCCACCGGCGCCGAAATCGTGGTGGTGCCCGAAGTAAAGTGGAGTGTGGATGAAATTGCCGATAAGCTGAACTTCCAGATCAAGCGCGGCAACACCCGTGCCACCGTGGTCATCGCTGAAGGATGCTGGGCCTCCATGAAGCCCTTTGATGTGTATAAATTCCTCAAGCCCTACGGCAAGGAAGTGTACGAAGGCGAACCCATGACCGCCGAACGCCTGGCCAGCGTGCTCAAGCGCAAGTGCGGCATGATCGAAGTACGCTCCACCGTGGTGGGCTACACCCAGCGCGGTGCCAATCCCACTGCCCGGGACTGCATCTTTGCCTTTGAAGCCGGCGCTATGGCCATTGATCTTCTCAAGCAGGGCATCAGCAATCAGGTGATCGGTATGAAGAACGGCCGCACCTTCTACATGCCCATCGAAAAGGCTCTTGCCGCCAAGCATACTTTCAATAAAAAGCTGTACAACACCGTTAACGTGTTCTGATACGAATCAAAACAAAACCTCTGCATGATGCTTGTCACGCAGAGGTTTTGTTGTTTATAAATCTACTTCACTGATCCGTTTCACCTTCAGCGGCCGCCGGATCAAGAATTCCGCATTCTCATCCATGGTGGTCCGGGGATGCTGATACACATCTTCTCCCACTATAATGGGTTCATCAATCACATATAGATACCCTTTCTGAGTACCGTTATGAAAAATATTTCCGTCATCGTCATAGGAAAGCCTGGTGGGCTGATGGGAAAAGGCTTCTGCTAACGCTCTCCATGGCGTAACGGTGCTGTTTGGCCGCAATTCCTCAAAGAGCTTATCGGAACCATGATACCAGATGCCATCGGCGTTCAGTTCAATTTTCATAACATCTTTTGCCCCCTCTTATTCACCCAAGGCTATGCAGCAGCCTTTCCATATTCTCTTCCCGGGGCACAATAATATCCATCTTCACTTCCGGATGGCCAGCCACATAGGCAGTCAGCATATCCATCAGGTTTTCCCTGGATGTCATATAATCCGCAATAATTTCCTTTTCATCGCAACCCATTCTTTTCATCAGCAAAGCCGAAACCACGCCGGTGCGATCCTTTCCGGCGGTGCAAAAATAAAGCACTTTGGTTTCTGCCGCCAGAATGGTACGGATGATTTTCTCCATCTGCCCGTCCACCATCCCGGCATACACATGATGCAGATGTTCCCGGCTCTTTGGGGTATCGCCGCCGCCCGTCACCGGCAGATGGTGATACATAAAACCTTTTCTGTCCTTCAAAGGACATGGCTTTCGCTCCGCTTCCTCCTCCGACCGCAAATCCACCAGCGTACGGATATTCTGTTCCTCCAGCCAGCCAATTTCATTTTCCGTCAGGTTCACAGGTGCATCACTGCGGATGAATCGTTCGCCGCTGCCCGGCAAAAAACGAGTATTCAGGGTCGATTTCAGCAAAGAAGCCATGGTTTTCCCTCCATATAGGTTTACAGTTTCATTGCCTTCGTGGCAATGGACGAGTTGATGTATTGATCCAGCGCCGTACCGCCGATATCCTCATAAAAGCCAACGATGGCAAATCCGGCTGCGATCTGCCCCTGAATCTGGTCTTCCAGCGTATGGCTCCACAGATAGCCGCCGCTTTCCACTTCCCTTTTCGTATCCGGATCATCCATGTGATCCATATCGGCATAAGGAATGGTGTTTTCAACGGACAAAATCCCCTGCACCAGCTTGCCTACATGAAAAATATGCTCAATGGGATTGCCGAAACCTGCCAGCAGCAGGCCATTTTTCTTCAACACCCGGGCGCATTCTTTCCAGACGGGCAGTACATTATCCACATATCCGTTGGACCAGGGATGCACAATGCAGTCAAAACTTTCATCCGGAAATACGGACAGATCCTGCATGTTTCCCTGAATGGTTTTGATGTGCAGGTTATCCCTTCGAGCCACATATTCGTCTTTCTGCAACTGCTTCAGGCTATTGTCAAATACCGTCACATCTGCCCCGGCAGCAGCCAGGATGGGCCCCTGCTGTCCGCCGCCGCCGGCCAGGCACAAGAGCTTTTTCCCTTTCAGTTCCTCCGGAAACCAATTGTCCGGCACAGGCTTGGTGGGTGTCAGTACAATCTGCCAATTTCCTTCCCTTGCCAGTTTCACTTGTTCACTCGTTACCGGAATGGACCAGATATCGTTATTTTCCGATCGCTCATCCCATATCCTTTGGTTTTCTTTTATATATTCCATAGCAATATACACGACTCCTCTGATCCTTTCACTCTTTCAGTATAGCATGAGAAAACTGCAAACACAAGAAAAGCTGTACCGATAGCCGGCACAGCTGATGGGAAGAATTATATACGGATCATACGTCTCTGTTTTCACATGTTCATTGCAATCTTGCATGTTCTTTCAGCCCACGCCTGGGGAAAAGCGAATAATACGTACCTGGGGAGTCAACTGAAATTCAAAGAAGATGTTCGTATACGGCATCTCTTTGAGCATCGCTTCCACCAGACAAAATGCTTTCCCTCCCCTTTCGTATGCCACAACACAACGAATTTCCACAACATTTTCCGCCATGGAAGGACAAGCCACATTCAGCCAATCCCGCGCAAATTCGGTGGCGGAAAATTTCCATGGGTCAGTCAAATAGATTCTGCTTTCAGTACCATCGGGCATCTGATACGCATTGTTATCCACTGCAAATATCTCACCATCATCATCAACAATCGCCCGATAGACAGCTTCATCGCCTCGCTTTGCCGTAATCTCCCATGCATTTGGGATTCGGTGGGCAGGCTCCACATTCCATTCCACATCCGTCAGGTCAATCTCTGTCATCATGGGCATGGCTGACAGCATCACGGCTGCTTCGATTCTTTTCTCATCCGTGTCCAGATTTTCAAAATGATACAGCATTTCACCCTCAAAAGGCGGAATAAAAGCCAATTGCTTACTGCTGATATATGTGGTTCCAAAAGGCATACCATTCATTTCCGCTGTAGCAAAGGCCCCCACCAGCAGCATACTGGCCAGCACCATAAAAGCTACAGACACTGCTTTCACAGCCTTTCCGCCGCCAATGATCTGCTGCACCCTTTTTTTCATGCGTCTGCCGGTCATGGTCATGCCGGTGGCCAGCACGGAAAGACCGGGAACAGTTTTCCGTGCCGCTGCCATCACCAACACCGCTGCATAGGTCTTTTTCTGGCTTTCATCTTTGTTCCGGATCACCCGGTCATCGCAACGCAGCTCCATATCCGTCCGGCTCATCCGGGCAGCCAGCCATACCAGCGGATTAAACCAATGCAGCAAACAGCATACCAGCCGCACCATGGCCCACAAATGATCCCTGTTCTTGTAATGACACAGTTCATGTTCCAGAATCAAGGGTACATTTGCCTGAGCCGCCGTCAGAGGCAGCACGATATAAGGTTTCAACACCCCCACCAGGCTGGCGCTGGGAAGTGGATCCGTAAAGTAAACAGGCAAAGGCTTTTTAATGCCCATACGGCTGCATAATGCCCTGTATTGCTCCAGCAGCTCCCCGGATAAAGGCTCCACCCGGTTCTTTTTCATCTTCAATCGGAACTGAACATTTTTGCAGATGAATCCGCCCAGAAGAACCGCCAGAACACCTGCATACAAAACCATCAGGAATTGTGGAAATTCGCCATTGTACATTCCCTGATAAGCCTTACGAATGCTGTCGGTAACAACGTTCTCTTCCGCAATGCCCAAAGTTCTGCGGCTGAATCGATACATATCCGATAGCGTATCCCTTGTACGCACCAGCACCTGTGCACTGATGGGCCGTATGGCTGTATCCAGCTCCCATTCAGGCCGAATTTCGCTAATAACAGGATTCTGCAGAGCCAGTGGGCACAAAAGCCGCACTGCCACCAACATCCAACCAAAACACAGGGCTCCATTTCCCAAAGGTTTGCGTACAAATTTTCGCAGCACCATCATCAGCACAATGGCAATGGTCGCCATGACATTGGCTTCAATTAAAAAATTATATAAAACCGCCGTTCGCATCTTCTCCCCTCCTTCTCAGGGCTCCTTCTGTTTCAGCATTTGCAAAAGGTCTTCTATTTCCTTTACGGTCATTTCCCCTGTATCCACCAGATTCTGTACCAGCATGGATGCTCTCCCGGAGAACACATGGTTCAAAAGTTTCTTCGTCTGGCTTTTTGTCAGCACTGCCCGGCTAACCAATGGTGTATATTCCTTCACCGGGCCCGTTTCATCCACGGCAATACTGCCCTTTTCTGCCATGCGCTTCAATAAGGTGATTACCGTATGCCGAGTCCAGCCGGTGGAGGGGGCCAGGGCTTTCGTGATTTGCGGCATGGTGCAGGGGCTGTTTTCCCATAATACCTCCATGATTTTCCATTCCGCTTCGGTGCATTGCACTTGCATGATAGAACCCTCCTTTGCATCAGTTGACAGCTGTCTACCGAAAGTCTACACTTGTCTACCACTTTTTGTCAAGGGCATTTTCTGCCTGTTTTCTCATTGTTACAATTGTAAAACTTCGCAACAAAAAAGACCGCAATATGCGGTCTTTCTGTATCAATCTTTTATTTCTTCAATTTGCTCAGATCCTTGGCGCGCTGTTCGTGGCTGAGGGTGCGCTTGCGCATGCGCAGGGACTTGGGGGTGATTTCCAAGAGTTCATCATCGTCAATGAATTCCAGGCATTCTTCCAGGGTCAGAGGATGCACGGATACCAGGCGCAGACTGTCTTCCGATGCGGAAGCATTGCGCATGTTGGTCACATGCTTCTGCTTGCACACATTCACCACGATATCGCCGGGACGGCTGGATTCGCCGCAGATCATGCCGGCGTACACAGGGGTCTGGTTGCTGATAAACAGCGTGCCGCGTTCCTGCACATAGAACAGAGCGTACTGGGTGGTTTCACCGGTTTCGTAGCACACCAGGGCGCCCACATTGCGGTGGGGAATATCCCCCTTGTATTCTTCGTAATGGTCAAACACGGCGCTCATAATGCCTTCACCCCGGGTATCGGTGAGGAATTCACTGCGATAGCCAAACAGACCCCGGCTGGGCACCAGGAATTCCAGGCGCACCCGATCGCCGCCGCCCATGCTTTCCAGGGTACCGCGGCGACGGCCGATCTTTTCGATCACCGCACCGGCATGGGCCTGGGGAACGTCCGCCACCATGCGTTCGATGGGTTCCATCTTTTTGCCGTCTTCATAGCGATAAATAACTTCCGGCTTGCTCACCTGGAATTCGTACCCTTCACGGCGCATGGTTTCAATCAGGATGGACAGGTGCAGTTCGCCTCGCCCCCACACTTCGAACTGATCCGGGGTATCGCCTTCCTTGACGCGGAGGGAAACGTCCGTTTCCAGTTCCCGGAAGAGACGGGCGCGCAGATGGCGGCTGGTGACGAAAGTGCCTTCCCGACCGGCAAAGGGGCTGTCGTTGACGGAGAAGGTCATGGTCACGGTGGGTTCGGTGATGGCCACGAAGGGCAGTGCTTCCACCTGAGCGGGATCACACACCGTATCACCAATGGAGATATCAGCCAATCCCGTCAGCGCCACGATATCGCCCATGGAAACGCTGCTGGCCGGTACTCTTTTCAGGCCGTCGTATACAGAAAGGGCGGTCAGCCGCCAGGGGGGCGTAGTGTTTTCAGGATGTTCCGCATTGCAGCGCACCACCATCATGCCATCCTTCAGGGTACCCCGGGTAATGCGGCCAATGCCGATGCGGCCTACATATTCGTTATAATCAATCGTAGAAATGAGCACCTGAGCCGGGCCTTCCATATCCCCTTCGGGAGCCGGAATATACTTCATGATGGTTTCAAACAGGGGCTGCAGATCTTCGCCGGGCTTGTCCAGATCCAGCGTGGCGGTACCCTTCCGGGCAGAGGCGTAGATGATGGGCCTATCCAGCGTTTCGGGATCGGCATCCAGTTCGATGAGCAAATCCACCAGTTCGTCCACCACTTCGTCGCAACGGGCGTCGGGACGGTCCACCTTGTTCACCACCAGCAGCACAGGCAGCTTCAGGCCCAGGGCCTTCTGCAGCACAAAGCGGGTCTGGGGCATGGGGCCTTCGAAACTGTCTACCAAGAGCAGCACGCCATCCACCATCTTCAGCACGCGTTCCACTTCGCCGCCAAAGTCGGCATGGCCGGGGGTATCCACAATGTTGATCTTGGCATCGCCGTAATGCACGGCGGTATTCTTGGCCAGAATGGTAATGCCGCGTTCCTTTTCCAGATCGTTGGAGTCCATCACGCGTTCAGCCACCTGCTGGTTCTGGCGGAAAACACCGCCCTGGCGCAGCATCTGGTCCACCAACGTAGTCTTGCCATGGTCAACGTGGGCGATAATGGCAATGTTGCGAATATCGTTACGAATCATGCGTTCTTACTTCCTTTCGGTTAACACTGAACCAACAATATATTTTACAGTTCCCTTTCCCTCTTGTCAACCGAAACCGGAACAAAAAGCAACGCTTTCCCACCGTTTTTTATCATTTTCCGATTTATTTTTGTTACCCTGCGATGGAAGCCATCTGTCCGCCTTGACTTTTTATAAAAAATAAAGCATAATTAATATGTTGTTTTATGCCTATTCGGGAGGTATTTTCATGGAACACAGGATCTTATCCGTCCAGCCCCACGGCATCGCCTGGCGGCGGGGCATTCGTCCGGGGGATACGCTGTTGAAAATGAACGGGGAAGAAATCATCGATCATATCGATTATCAGGCCCTGTCTTCCCGGCAAAAGGTGGATCTGGCGATCCGCACCCAAGACGGCGAAGAAAAGAATGTGCGCATCATCAAGGCCAAGGACGCACCCCTTGGCATGGTACTGGCCGATACCGCCTGTGTTTCCCCCCGCACCTGCCACAACAAATGCATCTTCTGCTTTATCGATCAGATGCCCCCCGGCATGCGGGAAACCCTCTATGTAAAGGACGATGACTGGCGTTTTTCCCTGATGATGGGCAATTATGTCACCCTCACCAACGTGGACGAACCGGAATTTGACCGCATCCTCCGCCGCAAAGCCAGCCCGCTGTACATTTCCGTCCATGCCACGGATGCAGCCCTTCGCTGCCGCATGATGAACAACCGCTTTGCCGGGAACATTCTGGAACGGCTGCAGCGGCTGAAAGATGCCGGGCTTTCCTTCCACTGCCAGGTGGTGCTCTGTCCCGGCTGGAATGACGGAAAGCAGCTGGAAAACACCCTGACCGATCTTTACGCCCTGTGCCCGGCGGCCAAATCCGTGGCGCTGGTGCCGGTGGGGCTCACCCGCTTCCGGGATGGGCTGGAAAACGTGCAGCCCTTCACCAAAGAAACTGCCGAAGCCGTTTTGCAGATTGCCGATCGTTTCCAGGAAAAGGCACTGAATGAACTTGGTACCCGCTTTGTTTTCCCCTCCGACGAACTGATGCTGATGGCCGGCCGGGCCATTCCGCAAGAAGAAGCGTATGAAGGGTATCCCCAGATTGAAAACGGCGTGGGCCTGGTGCGCAAGACTGAAGAAGCCCTGAAAATGGCGGCTGCCGAAAACACCCGGCATGCCAAGCCCCGTTCCATCGTGATTCCCTGCGGCACATCCATTGCCCCGGTGATGGTTCGATGGATGAAAACCTACGCCCCGGATGGGATTTCCGTCACGGTATTGCCGGTAAAAAACACCTTCTTTGGGGAAACCGTCACCGTCACCGGCCTGCTCACCGGCGGCGACCTTATAAACGCCCTGAAAGACCGCACGGAAGACGAAGCCATCCTTTGCGGCAACACCCTCCGGGAAGAGGGCGATCTGTTCCTGGATGATACGCCGCTTGAAGCCTTGCGTGCTTCCATCCCCATGAAACTGACTGTTGCGCCCAATGGCGGTGCCGAACTTTTCCAGGCACTGCTGGGGCTTGAATAAATCAAGGAGGATTCCTTTTCATGCCTGCTCTCAAACCTCTGGTTGCCATCGTGGGCCGCCCCAATGTGGGCAAATCCACATTCTTCAACAAAATCACCGGCCATCGCATTGCCATCGTGGAAGATATTCCCGGCGTCACCCGGGACCGCATCTGCGCTGACGTGGAATGGCTGGACCGTAAATTCACCCTCATCGATACCGGCGGTATCGACCCCAAATCCGACGACGTGCTGCTTTCCCAAATGCGCCATCAGGCCCAGATTGCCATGGACATGGCCGACGTGATCTGCTTTTTCACCGATGCCCGGGTTGGCCTCACCCCGGATGATGAAGAAGTGGCGGTCATGCTCCGCCGCACCCATAAGCCCGTGATTCTGGTGGTGAACAAGCTGGACCACAGCGGCCTGGAAGACGTGCGTTACGAATTCTACGCCCTGGGCCTGGGCGACCCCATCGGCATTTCCTCGGTGAACATGCTGGGCCTTGGCGACCTCTTGGACGAAATCGTCAGCCACTTCCCGCCCAAGGAAGAAGAGGAAGAAGAAGGCGAAGATCATGTGATCCAGCTGGCCGTGGTTGGCCGGCCCAATGTGGGCAAATCCTCCCTTGTGAACCGGCTGCTGGGCCAGAACCGCACCATGGTTTCCAATATCCCCGGCACCACCCGGGACGCCATCGATACCGAGTTCACCGGCCCGGACGGCACCCGCTACAACATCATCGATACCGCCGGCATCCGCCGCAAGCGCGCCATTGAAGATGCTTCCCTGGAGCGCTACAGCGTGCTGCGCTCCATTGCCGCCATCAAGCGCTGCGACGTGGCCCTCATGCTCATCGATGCTCAGGAAGGGGTCACCGAGCAGGATGCCCGCATTGCCGGCATGGTGCATGAAGAAGGCAAGGCGGCTGTGGTGATCGTCAATAAATGGGATGCCCTGGAAAAGGAAACCGGCACCTTTGAAAAGTATAAAAAACAGGTATTGGAAGATTTGAAATTCATGGATTATGCGCCGGTATTGTGCATTTCCGCCCTTACAGGCCAGCGGGCCGTGCAGGTATTGCCGGAAGTGAACAAGGTATATGAACAAGCCTGCCGCCATATCGGCACCGGCGCCCTCAACGACGTGCTGGGTGATGCCCAGATGGCCCTGCAGCCCCCCATGATGGGCGGCCGCAAGCTGAAAATCTACTACGGCACCCAGCCGGCCGCCTGCCCGCCCACTTTCGCCCTGTTCATCAATAACGAAGAACTGATGCACTTCTCCTATCAGCGTTATCTGGAAAACTGCATCCGCAAAGCCTTCGGCTTCGAAGGCACGCCCATCCGTTTCCTGCTCCGTGAAAAGAAGAAGGAGGACCAGAAGCCGTGATTGTTCTCAAATACATCCTCATCGCCATTGCCGCCTATTTGCTGGGCAGCTTCTCCACCGGTATTCTGGTAGCCTCCCGTCAGGGGCACGATATCCGCAACGAAGGCAGCAAAAACACCGGTGCCTCCAACGCCCTGCGTGTGCTGGGTGTAAAGGGCGGCGCCATGGTATTCATCGGCGATTTTATCAAGGCATCCCTGGCCGTTTTGCTCGGCTATTTGCTGTGCAGCAAGTACGGTGCCATGCTGGGCGGCCTGTGCGTGGTGCTGGGGCATAACTGGCCCATCTTCTTCGGCTTCAAGGGCGGCAAGGGCATTGCCTGCTCCGCCGCCATTGTGCTGCTTACCTTCTGGTGGCAAGGGCTGATTGCCATTGCCATCTGCCTGGCCGTTATTTATTTCACCCGCTATATCTCTCTTGGCAGCCTGACCATGCTGTTTGTTTTCTTCGTATTGGTCACCATCACCCCCGGCGTCTGGCCCTATGGCGCATGGGCTTTTGTGCTGCTGGCCCTTGGGGTATGGCGGCATCGGGCTAACATCGAACGGCTCAAGAACGGCTGCGAAAACAAAATCGGCCAGAAGGCCAAAGCCTGACAGAAAACAGCAGGAGCGCTCCGGATTTTTTGTCCGCAGCGCTTTTTTTTATACAATAAATATGCTATAATTATCGTAGGTGAATATAGCCTTCAATGACAACCATGAAAGAGGAACGATATGAATTTATCCCTGCTCAACCCCATGCAGCGCAAGGCTGCCCAAACGCTGGAAGGACCGGTATTGATTCTGGCCGGCGCCGGCAGCGGCAAAACCCGCACCATCACCTTCCGCATCGCCAATCTCATCGAGAGCGGCGTGGCCCCCTGGCGCATTCTGGCCCTGACCTTTACCAACAAAGCCGCCCGGGAAATGAAGGAACGTGTGGCACGGCTGGTGGGCAGCGATGTGGACGAAATGTGGCTGGGTACGTTCCACTCGGTTTGCGTGCGCATTCTGCGCCGGGATATCGAAAAAATCGGCTATCAGCGTTCCTTCACCATCTATGACGAAGATGACCAGCAGCGGGTGATCAAGGACGCCCTGAAAGCCCTGCATTACGACGAAAAGCAATTGCCGCCCCGGGAAATCCGGGCGAAAATTTCCGATGCCAAAAACCGCATGCTGTCCCCGGACGAATGGTTCCAGGAATCCCCCCGGGATTTCCGCTCCCAGCAGATCCACGATATCATGCGCTATTATGAAGAACGGCTGCATAACGCCAACGCCCTGGATTTTGACGACCTGCTGCTTTGCACCCTGCAGCTTTTTGTGGAACATCCGCCGGTGCTGGATTATTACCGGCAGAAATTCGCTTACGTCCATGTGGACGAATACCAAGATACCAATATGGCTCAATATACCTTTGTGCGCCTGCTGACCCAGGAAAGCCGCAACCTTTGCGTGGTGGGCGACGACGACCAGTCCATCTACGGCTGGCGCGGCGCGGACATCCGCAACATTCTGGATTTTGAAACGGACTTCCCCGACGCCACCGTCATTAAACTGGAGCAGAATTACCGTTCCACCGCCAATATTCTGGATGCGGCCAATCAGGTGATCGCCCACAACACCGGCCGCAAGGAAAAAGCCCTGTGGACGGATGAAGACGAGGGCGAAAAAATTCACCTCTTCAGCGCCGGGGACGAGCGGGAAGAAGCCGCCTGGATCTGCGTAACCATCAAAAAGCTGCAGAAAATGCACAATAATCTGGCGGAAATCGCCGTTCTTTACCGCACCCACGCCCAAAGCCGTGTGCTGGAAGAAATGTTCATGCGCTCCGGCATCCCCTATCGCGTGTTCGGCGGCACCAAATTCTACGACCGCAAAGAAGTGAAGGATGCGCTGGCTTATTTGCGGGTGATTGTAAACCCGGCAGACGACGTGTCCCTCACCCGCATCATCAACACCCCCAAACGCTCCATCGGCGATACCACCATCGCCGCCCTGCAGGAATACGCAAGAGAGGAAGAACTGCCGCTCTTTTCTGTGCTGGCCGCCCCGCCAGACAGCCTGTCCAGCCGGGCGAAAAAGAGCATTTCCGCTTTTTCCATGCTGCTGATGCAATTGACCCTGATGAAAGAAAGCCTGAGCCTTTCAGAATTTGTGGAAAAAATGCTGGACGAAACCGGGCTCAAAGCCCAGTTTGAAGTGGACGGCAGCGATGAAGCCCAGACAAGGCTGGAAAACCTGATGGAATTTGCCGGTGCCGCCAAGGAATTTGAACAGCAAAGCGCCGAAAAAACGCTGGAAGCCTTTTTGGAAAATGTGTCCCTGGTCACGGACCTGGACCGGCAGGAAGATGCACCCCAATATGTAACCCTCATGACCCTCCATTCCGCCAAAGGCCTGGAATACGATGACGTGTTCCTCTGCGGCCTGGAAGAGGGCATTTTCCCCTCCATGCGCTCCATCACGGAAGAAAACAAAATGGAAGAAGAACGCAGGCTTTGCTATGTGGGCATTACAAGAGCCAAGAAGCGGCTATATCTTTCCTTTGCCCGGCGGCGCATGCTCTATAACCAGATCACCCACAACGCGCCTTCCCTGTTCCTCAAGGAAATTCCCGGCCGCCTGATACAGGAAGAATGGGCTTCCCGGCCTGCTTCCCCGTCCCATGCTCCCGTGCAGCGCCAGCCCCAGCGGAACCTTTCCTTCGGCACTCCCGGCATGGCGGCTGCCCGGCCATCTGCCCTGAATATCCCCGGGGTTCAGAAGGGCTTTGCCCCGTCCCCAGCCCGCAGTTTACAGGCAAACACTGTGCTTTTCCGCCCCGGGGATAAGGTTCTGCACCGCAAGTTCGGCGAAGGCACGGTACAGTCCGTCACCGGCACCGGCGCTGATGCCCGGATCATGATTGCTTTTACCGCTTATGGCACCAGGGAATTTTCCCTTTCCATTGCCCCCATTGTGAAAATAGAAACCTGAAAGGGAGGCGCTTACCATGCCTGAATTCTTGACCATGCAGGAACTGGTGGATTATCTGAACAAAACGGCGCACGCCTATTATGTGCTGGATAATCCCCTGATTTCCGACGCCGAATGGGACAAACTGTATAACCGGCTTTTGCAGATGGAAAAAGAAACGGGCATCACGTTGCCGGATTCCCCCTCCCATCGGGTGGGTGGTGCGCCCCTGTCCGCATTTGCGGAACACCGGCACATTTCCCGGCTGTGGAGCATGGACAAAGCCCAGTCGGAAGAAGAACTTTCCCTCTGGTTTGACCGCACGGAAAAACTGCACGCCCAGGAAGAGGGCCTGCCACCCTTGACGTACGGCATCGAATACAAATTTGATGGTCTCACCCTGAACCTGACCTATGAAAACGGAAAGCTCATTCAAGCCGCCACCCGGGGCAACGGCGAAGTGGGCGAAGCCATCCTGCCTCAGGCCAGAACGGTGCAGGGCGTTCCCCTGTCCATTCCGTGGCAGGGAAGAATCGAAGTGCAAGGCGAATGCATCATGCGGCTGAGCACCTTGAAAAAGTACAATGAAACGGCTCAGGAACCCCTGAAAAATGCCCGGAACGCTGCCGCCGGTGCCCTGCGCAATCTGGATCCGGCCGTCACCGCATCCCGGAAATTATCCGCCTTTTTCTATCAGGTGGGCACCATTGAAAATCCGCCCTACACGGAGCAGACGGGCATGATCGCCTTTCTGAAGGAACAGGGCTTCCCCGTCAGTCCATATTTTGAAACGGCCCGGACAAGGGAAGAAGTATATGCTCTGCTCCAGGGCATTGAGGAAGCCAGGCCCACCCTGGATTACCTCATCGACGGCGCCGTCATCAAAGTGATGGACAGCCGCACCCGCCTTTCCTTTGGCTACACAGATAAATTCCCCCGGTGGGCCGTGGCCTATAAATTCGCCGCCGAGGAAAACACCACCACCTTGGAAAGCGTGACCTGGGAACTAGGCCGCACCGGCAAAC
Source organism: Clostridia bacterium (assembly GCA_017434775.1). Taxonomy (GTDB): domain Bacteria; phylum Bacillota; class Clostridia; order Christensenellales; family Aristaeellaceae; genus RUG563. The sequence continues at coordinate 18,385 of JAFSGG010000032.1, read as the reverse complement.
TGACCCCCCTGGCCCATGTGACCCCGGTGGAATTTGAAGGGGTGACGGTGAAGAAAGCCACCCTCAACAATATGGGGGATATTGAGCGTAAACACCTGTCCCTGGGCTGCCGGGTGTGGATACGCCGCAGCAACGACGTGATCCCGGAAATCTTAGGCAAAGTGGATGACGGCATGGAAGGTGCGCCCATCCTGCCCCCCACCCATTGCCCGGCCTGCGGCACTCAGGTGCAGCAGATCGGTGCCCATCTGTTCTGCCCCAACCGGGAAAGCTGCAAACCCCAGGCGGTCATGCGCCTGTCCCATTTTGCCTCCCGGGACGCTATGGATATCACCGGTTTTTCCGAAATGACGGCGGATCAGCTCTACGATGCCGCATTTGTCCGGGATCCGGCGGATCTGTACCGGCTGGATATGGATCAGCTTTTGCAGCTGGAGGGGTTCAAAGAAAAAAAGGCCCGGAACCTGCTGGACGCTCTGGAAAAAAGCAAGCAATGTCAATTGGATCAATTCCTGTTGGCCATTGGCATTCCCAACATCGGCAAGCGCACGGCAAGGGATCTGGCCCAGCATTTCGGCACCCTGGAAAACGTGATGGAGGCCGATCTGGAAAGTCTCCTCAAAATCGACGAAATCGGCGATATTGTGGCCCAGAGCGTTACAGATTTCTTCGCCCTGCCCCAGAACAGGAATATGGTACAACGGCTATTGGAGGCCGGTGTGCAGCCGCAGGCAGCCCAGGCCCAAACATCCGGCGGCGCTTTCCAGGGCATGACGCTGGTGGTCACCGGCACCCTGCCCACCCTCTCCCGGCAGGAGGCTGAAGAATTCATCCGAATAAACGGCGGCAATGCCGCATCTTCCGTCAGCAAAAAGACCAGCTTTGTGGTGGCCGGGGAAAAGGCCGGCAGCAAGCTGGACAAAGCACAAAAGCTGGGCATCCCCGTGCTTTCGGAAGCTGAACTGCTTTCCATGGCAGAAAACAGATGAACTGGTATTGTGTTCAAACACCCTTGACAGGCCCTTTTTTGCCTGTATAATCGTACTGTATTCAGAATAGAAAGGGGCGTGATGCGCCTTTGCTGAGAACCTACACCTACCACCGGGAGCCCTGGTGTGATAAAACCATGAGCGTGCTGCAGGAAAAGCAGCTGGAAGCCTGTCAGGAAAGGCTGATGCGCCGCCCGGCTGTTTCCATTTTTGATACCGAAAACGAAGACGAAGCCCGGCTGATCTTTTCTTCTTCCTTTTATGCCCAGGAGATGCGTGGCCGCTTTCCCGGCATCAACGCCCTGCGGCGAAAGGTGCTGAACTTTTTGCCAAATGAAGTGTGCCTTTTATCCACGGAAGAAGATGCGCTGGTAAAACGTATGCTGGCCGGAAACAACGAAACCCTGCTTGCCGAGTGGACGGAAATCTCCGCTGCGGAAGCACTGATTGCAAGGCTTTGGTGCACCCTGGAAATCCGGGATGATGAAACCGCCGCCCTCCAGCTGCATCCCACCCTTGCAAAACCGCTGACAGAAGCCATGCTGAGTGGAACCTACACCGCCCTGCAAAGCCTGCTCTTTTCCTTCAGCGCCACGCTGCACAGCTTGTTGTATCTTTCCGGCTTTCTGCATGCCACGGTACCGGCCGCCCATTTTTGTGAAATGGTGAAAGACATGCCCCTTCCCCATGCCGAAACTTTCATTGACCGCTACATGCGCGCAGCTTTTGACTATACCCAGACCAATATCGGCGAAATGCTGCTGCTCCATCCCGGCCTGGCGGACCCCAATCACCTTTTGATGAACCTGTCCGGCATCAAGCCCACCGCCATCCACTTGACCCAGGAAATGATGCTGGGCGGTATGAACGGCATCTTGCCGGAAGAAGTAGCCAGCACCGAAAATATGCGGGGCATGCTGGAGGGCGCTGTCCGGCCGGATCTGGATGTAAATGAAGCGCTGGAAGACTTGCGTATGATGGCCAAGCAGGGCGCTACCCTGGATGAAATGAAAGAAGTGCTGGAAAGCATGCTGTTTGTATTGCCCACCCCGGGCATGTTAAGCGCCCTGAGCCAATTGCACCTGCAGACGGTGCGTTGGATGGGCATCCGATCGGCGGTATTGAACTGATGAATGTATACGAAGCCTTCGTGCCGGAAAATGCACCGACCCAGCGGCTGGAAAATTATTTAAGCCGCGCTTTTCCCCTGCTGCCGCCCCATGTGATCCGCAATGCTTTGGCAAAAAAGGACGTAAAGCAGAACGGACAGCGATGCACCCGGGATACCCTGCTGTTGCCCGGCGCCAAAGTGCAGCTGTACACCGCTCACAAAGCCACAATTCCCATCGTGTATGAGGATGAGCACATTCTGCTATTGCACAAGCCGGCCGGCATCAGCTGTGATGAGGACAGCCGCGGCGGCATGACGGTTCTGAATATAGCAGAAAAAATGGCCGCCGGCGCTTATGTACCCCGGCTGTGCCACCGGCTGGATAATCCGACCAGCGGTCTTCTCCTTTTGGCCAAGGACGACGAAAGCGAACAAGTTCTGCTGGAAGCCTTCGAAAACCACACATTGGAAAAGGTGTATGAATGTCTGGTGCGAGGCCAGATGCGGCCGGAAAAGGCCCGGATGAAAGCGTATCTTATAAAAGATGCTGCCCGCGCCACCGTCCGGGTCATCACCCACGAAACCCCCGGCGCCCAGCCCATTGAAACCCTGTATGAAACCCTGTCTTTTGACGGAACCCTTTCCCGGCTGCAGGTGACGCTGCTCACCGGCCGTACCCATCAGATCCGGGCACACATGGCCTTTTTATCCCATCCCCTGCTGGGGGACGATAAATACGGTGACCGGAATTTTAACAAGCGCATGAAAACAACCGCCCTGCACCTTTGCGCCGTCAGGCTGACCCTGCACCTGTCCGGCTGCCTTTCTTACCTGGACGGGCGCACCTTCTCCATCCAACCGCCATTCTGAAAAGGATGTATGTTATGAACAAACCTTTCCCCATCCGCCTGATTGCCAGCGACGTGGACGGCACATTGCTCAACAGTCACGGCATCATACCGGAAGAAAATATTGCAGCCATCCGGGCAGCCCAGGAAAAAGGCATCATTTTTGCCATTGCTTCCGGCCGCTTCCCGGAAAACGTGTATGTGCGCATTCAGCCGTACGGCCTTTCCTGCCCCATCATCGGGGTGAACGGCTGCCACATTACCGATGAAAAGCTGCAGCCCATTTTCACCGCCGCCATGGATCCTTCCGCCGCCCGGGAAGTGATGGACGTGCTGTATGAATACAAGGCTGATTTTTTCATGTTCAACACCCACAGCGTGTGTACTTCCCACAAAGATTTGCCCCACCACAGCGAAGTAACGAGGCCGGAAGACATTAAGGCACTGGGCTTCACCTATTACCATGGCCGGGAAGAAATGCTTTCCTGCGTGGAAACCCCGGTGCATAAATACTACATCTGTGAAGGGTACCGGGACGATCCCCTGTGGAAGCGGCTGGAAAAGATTCCCGGCATTGCCCTCACCCAGTCCGGCAACAGCAATATTGAAGTGATCCCGGCCGGTGCGGATAAAGCCACCGGCGTGCGTATGCTGGCCAAGCATTACGGTATTCCCATGGAGCAGGTGATGACGCTGGGGGATCATGAAAATGATGTGCCTATGCTGCAGGCTGCCGGTTATGGCATTGCCATGGGCAACGGCACGGAAAGCGCCAAAGCTGCCGCCCGATTCGTCACCGACACCCACGATAACCACGGGCTGGCCAAAGCCATCCGCAAGTGGGCACTGGTCGGGAAATAAGCTTGTCCATTGGGGAAAGGAACAGTCATGAACTGCATTATTCTGGATAATCAACTGAATACAGACGATTTTCTCCGTCTTTTTGCCGCTGCCGGATGGGGGGATCTGCCCCGAACCATGGCAGAAACAGCGCTGCAAAACAGCTATGCCACTTTTTCCGTTCTGTACGAAAACAAAATCATCGGTATGGCACGGCTGCTGGGCGACGGTGCCATGGCTTTCTTTCTGAAGGATTTTGTAATCGAACCCTCCTTTCAGGGAAGGGGTGCGGGCCGGCGACTGTTGGCTCATATCGAAGAATACATCCGCAGCCAATTGCAGCCCGGCTGGACCGGCTATCTGCAATTGGTCAGCGCAAAAGGAAAAGAAGCCTTTTATTGCAAAGCCGGCTACGCGCTCCATCCCCATGAGCACAGCGGCGCCGGTATGTCCAAATGGATTGCGAAGGAATAAAGCACGGATCTGCAAACGAAAAACGCCGGGCATTTTGCCGCCCGGCGTTTTTAATTCTATTTTCAGGATCTGTCCTGACCAAAGAGCGGATTAGCTTCCAGAATTTCGCGCTGAATATCCCGGGAGATCTCCGCAATGGGATCAGGCACCGGCCGGCCCAGATAATACCCCTGGGCCAGATCCACACCCAAATCGATGACGGTGTGCAGTTCGTTGGATGTTTCCACCCCTTCCGCCAGCACCAGAATGCCGTTCAGCTTGGCAAACTCCACCGTGCTGCGAACGAAGAGCTGTTTGTTCTGGTTGCGGTGAATGTTTTCGATGAGGAACCGATCAATCTTGATGATCCGGGGCGCATAGCGCAGGAGGTTGGCCATATTGGAATGGCCCGTACCGTAATCGTCAATGGCAATACGACCGCTCTTTTCCCCGCCGCTGAAATTACGAATGGCGTTCAGTTCATCATCGGAAACGGTGTTCTGCTCCGTCAGTTCAAAGATGAAGCTATCCATATAGCTGCCGTGCAGCGTGATCAATTGCTGCATATCCTGGTCCTTCAGGAAATAGCCGGGGATGGTATTGATGAACACCTTTTTGCCGCAGAATTCCTCTTTCCGAGCGGAATAATGCTGCATGATATTGTACATGGTGGCCTTTTCAATTTCATACAGCCGATTATATTCCCGGGCAGCTTCCAGCACTTCCAGAGGATTCATGCCGATGGATTTATCGGTGCGCATCAGCGCTTCATAGCCGTAAATAGAACCATCCTTGATGCTGACGATGGGCTGGAAATGATAAGAGAACAGGTTCTTTTCAATGAGCAGATTGAAAGCCTTATAGTATTCACCGGGGGCCGATTCTTCCTTCACCACGGCGCCCATACCGCTCTTGAGACGGTTCATATACATTTCGCCCTTGGCAAACTTGATGAAACTTTCCAGATTCAGTTCCCAGCCGGCATCCACCGGAGAACAGCCGCAGTTCACTTCCACATAGTATTCCTTGCCGCTGCCGCCATTGTATTCTTCTACCAGCTTGTAGAACATGCTGGTAGCCCGGTCAATGGTTTCGCTGATGGCCGTGCTCACATCGCACCTGGCCGGATCAAAATAATTGATCACCAGGAATTCGTCGTCCGCAATATGACCGATGAAGCAATCATCCGTATTGGCAAGCTTCAGTGCTTCCGCCACAAATACTTCCGCTTCCTCCACCGCATCAATGCCGTAATTATCCTGAATATAGGCATACTTGGGCATGCCGTAAACGGATACGCAGAGAGTCTTTTTCCGATTTTCTTCCGTCCCGAATTCCTGGAACCACTTCATGGAGCCCTTCAGGTTGGGCAGGTGGGTCACCGGATTGGTGAGGGCCGCCTTTTCCACAATCAGGCGCAGATTGGCCTTGTCATAATAACTGATGGCCACGGAGAACGCCAGATTCACCGTGTTCACAATCCGCTTGATCTTATGGGCGCTTTGGGATAAATGATCGGTGCGGTAGGCGTAAAAGCCGCACACCATTTTCCCCACATACAAGGAATTGAGCACAAAGACGGTATCATCCCGGCTCCAGCTTTCCAGCCCGGGTACCATATCCTTCAGCCGGAAGGACGTGCCTACGTTCTTTTCCGCGGCGGTATAGCGGGAAGAAATAATCACCAGCTGATCGGTAAACTGCGTTTCCTGCCGGCTGCGTCCTTCGGTGATGCTGGCAATAATATCGGAATTCAGACACACATAGGAATTTTCCAGAATACTGCCGGCAATTGCGGTATACAGGCCATTCATATCCTGAATAGTGAACATACGGTTCATCCAGGCATACATATAGTCTTCATGCATCTGCACCGCATCCACCTGACCATGCAGCTGGGCAGCCACATCGCGAAAGTCCATGTGTTCCATCTGCTTGCAGCCGCAGCTTTCTGTCAGTATGCATTTGAAAGGATTCTTCACTTCACAGCAGGGCGCACCGTCCAATGCCGCCATTACGGTTTCCATGCTCAGCCGGGCCAGCAGCTTCTGGTCTTCCGCGCAGGTAGTGATCTGGGGAACGGCATACCGTGCAGCATCCGTACCATCAAAGCCGGTGACGATCACATCGTCCGGCACACGCAAACCATATTCCTGCAGCTTATCACAAACTGCAATGGCCATATAGTCATTGGCACAGAAAATGGCGTCCGGCAGCTTCTTTCCGCTTTCCACCATCTGCTGCACAATCTTCTTGGCCGGATCGCTCCAGAATTCGCCGTAACCCACCCTCTCTTCTTCAAAAGGAAGGCCGCAGGTTTTCAATGCCCGTCGATAACATTCAATACGCTGCTGGGAAGTGGGATCCCCTTCCTTCCGGCCGGCCATAAAATATGTATCCCGGGCATTGTGTTCCCGGATCACATGGGTCATCAGGGACTCGTACGCTTCATCATAATCGCCGTTGATGCTGAAACAGCCGTCGCATTTACCCTCCAGCACAATCACCGGCGTGTGATGGGCTTTGGCTCTTTCCGCCAGTTCATGCACCAACTGCTTGTTATTGAAACTGTTATCGAAAATGATCAGCGCATCCACCAGATCATAGTTGATTACATCGTATATGCTGCAGGCGCCCTGATCGTTTTCATCATTTTTATAGAAATCCACAAAGCTGTTGAAAATGATCAGTTTGAAATTATTCTCACAGGCATAGCAACGCAGGCTGTCCAGATATTCTGAACGGCCGGACCAATGCAGTTTTGTCATGCAAACACCGATGACCCGCTTGCCATTGATCATATGCCACACCACCAAAGAGTAATTTGTAAATTAACTTGTGTTTCCAGATATGTAACCCATTATCATTATTCTATCATCTTTTTCCTGTTTGTCAATGACATATTATCAAAACAGCCTGCCAAACAGCAGACTGTTTCTGTTTTTTATTCTGCTTCCGCAGTTTCACCGGCCATCAGGGAGGCGATCACTTCTTCATTGCGAACCACCGTGCTCTCTTCCACCCATCTTTGCAGCTGGGCTTCCGCCACCGCATTCTGCTTTTCGCCCAGCAGATAATCGTAGAACAGGGTACGCATTTCATCCGTCATTTCCACATAACCGCCGGGCACGTCCCGCAGATAATAGAGAATGTGGATGCCGTAAGAACCCACCACCGGATCGCTCACGTCGCCGGGCTGCACCATCTTGTCGCTGAATGCAGCCTTGGTGAACACCGGATCATACACGATGCTTTCCTTGTGCACCAGATACCCTTCCGCCAGATAAGCGGGATTCTGCATGCCGGGATCGGTGCCGTATTCGGCAATCAGGGTTTCAAAGCTTTCGCCGTTATCCAGCCGGCTGTAAATGGCGTCGATATCTTCCTTGCGGCTGTTCAGCACAGCCTGCAGGGCAGCATCCGTATCCGCCGGGGTCACGTTACTTCCCTCTTCTTCCTGCTGTGCTGCAACATTCATGTAATTCATCAGCAGTTCGTCATCCACTTCCAGCAGAATATGAATGACACTGCGGTAACCATCCGGCACATACAGGGACTGATACCCGCTGTACTGGGTATAATATTCGTAAGTGGGAATCTGATCCTTGAAATACAGTTCATCCATCATGGCATATTCCATGAAAGCCTGGGTCACTTCTTCATCGGTCACGGTTACGTCTTCCGTGGACAGCATGTATTCCATCAGGCGATTGAAGCTTTCGTTATTCATCATATCTTCGCACAGCACTTCCACGCTGTAACCGTATGCACCATAGAAAGCCTCCGCATCCGCCCTGGCCTGTGCCCGGGCTTCTTCGGTATCTTCGGTCAGATAATAAGCCACATAATCGTCAATCATGGCCTCCCACTGGGCCTGAGCATCCAGCATAAAAGCTTCCTTTTCCGCATCGGTAAACTGATCCAGCCCCAATTCACGGATCTTCTGATTGATAATCACATTTTCCGTCAAATCCGTAATGGCCGTTTCATAATCCAGGGTTTCGGTATAGCCGTTAGCCAGCTGATATTCGGCATACTGCATCACCAGCGCAGCCGATACGCTTTCTCCGTTTACGGTAACGGCAATATCACCGGTTTCTTCTTCCGCAATTGCCATGCCCATGGTGAATACCATCACCAGCGCCAGAAGCAAACAAGTCCATTTCTTCATTGTGTTCGTCTCTCTTTCCATAAGATGTATGCGATGATACTTTATCATTTAACCACATTTTCTTTTCATCCGCAAGATATCCTTCCGGCATTTCGCCGGATTTTACATCCTGTTCACGATTTGGCCACATTTCTCATTGGCGCACCTTGCGAAACAACTTCATCCCGTTTATAATATACGGGTAGGTACTATCGTTTGTTTTCAAAAAAGCGCTGCAGCACTTGCCGGCATTCCTGTTCCAGCACGCCGCCCGTGGTTTTTACCCGGTGGTAAAAGGCCGGGTCTTCCGTCAAGAGATACACGCTGCCGCAACAGCCCTGCTTTTCATCAAAGGCGCCAAACACGCATTTGGAAAGCCCGGCCATCACCATGGCCCCGGCACACATGGGGCAGGGTTCCAACGTGACGTACAGGGTACAGCCGGTAAGCCGTCGGGTACCCAGTGCCTTGCAGGCACGCTCCATGGCCAGCACTTCCGCATGGGCAAAGCAGCTGCCCTTCTCCCGTTCATTATGCGCCACGGCAATGATCTGCCCGTCTTTTTCGATCACTGCCCCCACCGGCACTTCATTTTCGTCCCGGACAGCCTCTTCCAGGGCCAGGCGCATCATCTCCTGTGCGTGCATTCCCTTCACCTCACTTTGTTTCATTATACCATATTCCATTTTTCATATCAACAAGGAGGTTTTCCCATGAATCAGGTATTGGACACCATCGCTGCCCGCCGCAGCCACCGCGCCTATGCCCCCACCCAGCTCACCGAAGAGCAGATTCAGATCCTGCTGAAAGCCGGTATGGATTCTCCCTCTGCCGTAAACCGCCAGCCCTGGCATTTCACCGTGGTGCAAAATCAGGCATTGCTCAAAGAAATCAATCAGGCTGTCTGGGAAGAAACCATGAAACAGAATCCCGAAAACCGCAGCCCCCGGTTTGCCGATCCCAATTTTGATGTATTTTATCATGCCCCCACCGTGATTTTTATTTCTGCTGATAAGGAAAACTACTGGAACCACATGGACAGCGGCATCGCCTGCCAGAACATCTGCCTGGCCGCCGAAAGCATTGGCCTGGGCACGGTAATCCTGGGCATGCCCCGGGCTGCCTTCCAGAATGAAAAGGCAGATCAGTTCCGCAAGGCCCTTCTCTTCCCCGAAACCCACGAATTCACCATCGCCATCGCCGTGGGCACTCCCACCGATCATAAGCCCGCCCATCTCCCGGCGACGGACCGCATTTCTTTCGTCCGGTAATATCCATTTTTGTATCATCATCGCCCTGAATTGTCAGGGCGTTTTCATTTCTGCTGCTTGATAAATAAGGCAAAAAACGGTATAATAAAAAGACGATCAAGGAGGTGCTGTCATGAATTTATCCCAGCTGCTGGAAAAACTGAAGAACGATCCTTTTTTCATGGAAAATGTGACCGCATGGCGCACCCTTCCTGCCAGAGAAGCGCGATATGCTCCCTGGCCTTGCGATATTGATCCCCGGCTCCCCCATGCACTCATTAAACATGGGGTGCATCAATTGTACACCCATCAGGCCGAATGCCTGCAGGCAGCCAGAAACGGCGAAGATTATGTGGTGGTCACCCCCACCGCTTCCGGCAAAACCCTGTGCTATAATATTCCGGTGCTTTCCGCCATCCTGAAAAACCCGGATGCCCGGGCTCTGTACCTGTTCCCCACCAAAGCCCTTTCCGCCGATCAGGTGAGCGAACTGTATGAGCTGATCGAGCTGATGCAGGTGGATGTGAAAACCTTCACCTATGACGGCGATACCCCGGCCGCTGCCCGCCGTGCCGTGCGCCAGGCCGGGCATGTGGTGGTCACAAACCCCGATATGCTGCATTCCGGTATTCTGCCCCAGCACACCAAATGGGTGAAGCTGTTTGAAAACCTGCAATACATCATCATCGACGAAATCCATTCCTATCGCGGCATTTTCGGCAGCAATCTGGCAAACGTTCTGCGCCGGCTCCTTCGCTTGTGTGAATTCTATGGCAGCCATCCCCGGTTCATCCTCTGCTCCGCCACCATCCAGAACCCCAAGGAACTGGCGGAAACCCTCATCGGCCGGCCGGTGAAACTAATTGATAATAACGGTGCGCCCTCCGGAGAAAAGCACTATATTTTCTATAACCCGCCGGTGGTGAACCGGCAGCTGGGCATCCGTAAAAGCGTTTTGTCCCAGACCCAGCAAATCGCCGCCATGCTGCTGAAAAACCATGTGCAGAGCATTGTATTTGCCAAATCCCGCCTGCAGGTGGAAGTGATGACAAGGCAGCTGAAAGCGCTGGTGGCGGATCCCCTTGGCAATTCCGGGAAAGTCCGTGGCTATCGGGGCGGTTATCTGCCCCATGAACGCCGGGAAATTGAAAAAGGCCTCCGGGCCGGGGAAATTGACGCCGTTATTTCTACCAACGCCCTGGAACTGGGCATTGATATCGGCGCATTGGAAGCCTGCGTTTTGTGCGGCTATCCCGGCACCATCGCCAGCACATGGCAGCAATCCGGCCGTGCCGGCCGCCGCCATGGGGTCAGCGCCACGTTCATGGTGGCTTCCTCCAATGCGCTGGATCAGTTCATTGCCACCCACCCCGAGTATTTTTTCGATCAGCCGGCAGAAAATGCTCTGCTGAATCCGGATAACCTGTATATTCTTTTGAATCATTTCAAGTGCGCAGCCTATGAACTGCCTTTCAAGGCTGGCGAAACCCTTGGCAACGCCATGGGCAGCGAAGAAATGCTGGATTATTTGTGCGATGCCAATATCCTGCGGCAGGTGGGCGATACCTACCACTGGAGTGCCGAAGATTTCCCGGCCAGCGAAATCAGCCTCCGCTCCGCCATGACGGAAAACTACCTGATCATGGATATCACCGATCCTGCCCGTCCCCGGATGGTGGGCGAAATGGACCGGTTCACCGTGCCCATGCTGCTGCATGAAAACGCCATTTACATGCACGAAGGGCAAACCTACCAGGTGGAAAAGCTGGATTTTGACGCCTGCAAGGCTTTCATCCGCAAGGTGAACGTGGATTACTATACCGATGCGGACCTGAACGTATCTTTGAGCCTGTTGGACATCGAAAAACAGGAAGAAAACGCATACTTTGGCGAGGTGAAGGTCACGGCGCTGGTGAAAATTTTTAAGAAAATGCGCTTTGACAATAACGAAAATGTGGGCTTCGGCCCGGTGCGCCTGCCGGAAACGGATATGCACACCGCCGCCAGCTGGTTTACCGTGCCAGAAAAGATTGCCACAGCCTTTGAAAAGGACGATCTGCAAAGCGGTATGCTGGGCATTGCCAACCTTTTGCGCATCCTGTGCCCCTTGTATCTGATGTGCAGCCCTCGGGACATTGCGGTATCCTATCAGGTGAAATGCCCCTTTACTGACGCCCCCACCCTCATCATTTACGATAACTGTCCCGGCGGCATCGGCTTGTCCGAAAAGGCCTTCCGCATGCGTAAAATTCTTTTGACCCACGCCCTGACACTGGTTTCCGATTGCGATTGCCCCGGCGGCTGCCCCTCCTGTGTGGGCCCGGTGGGCGAAATCGGCAGCCGGGGCAAACAAATGGCCAAGGCCATTCTGGAGGCTCTGCTTCAATGACTGTACACGAACTGGTAGTATTACAGCGCAATTCCTTCGCCCGGAATCACCCCTATTCCGTGGATGAGCGCATCATTGCCCTGGAAAGGCTGCAGGAGATTATCCAGCGACGGGAAGGGAATATTTGCCATGCGCTGCAGCAAGATCTGGGCAAATGCCCGGAAGAAGGGTATATGACGGAAGTGGGCATGGTGCTTTCTGAAATCCGCCATTTCATCCGCCATCTGCACCGCTGGGCAGCGCCGAAAAAGGTGCGCACACCGCTTGTTTTGTTCCCGGCCAAATCCCGCATCCTCAGCGAGCCTTACGGCGTGGTGCTGATCATGGCGCCCTGGAATTATCCGTTCCTGCTCACCATGGCGCCTTTCATCGGCGCACTGGCCGCCGGAAACCATGCTATTTTAAAACCCAGCAATTATGCCCCTGCCACCAGTGATCTCATGGCCCGGATCATCGGCGAATGCTTCCCGGCCGAACAGGCAGCCGTGGTGCTGGGGGGACGTACGGAAAACCAGCAGCTGCTGGACGAGCATTTTGACTACATCTTTTTCACCGGCGGCGTCACCGTGGGCAAAATTGTGCAGGAAAAGGCCGCCAAATACCTGACCCCCACCACCTTGGAGCTGGGCGGCAAAAGCCCTTGCATTGTGGATGATTCCGCCGATATCAAATTGGCTGCCCGGCGCATTGCCTTTGGCAAAGCCCTCAATGCCGGGCAAACCTGCGTGGCGCCGGATTATCTTCTGGTGCATTCCGACGTGAAAAAGAAGCTGCTGAAGGAAATTGCCGCCTGCTGGCAGGAATTTTACGGCAACGCCCTGGAAAACCCTGCCTGGCCCCAAATGATCTCTCCCCGGCATTACGCCCGGGCCATGGAACTGATGGATAAGGAGATTATCTACTGCGGCGGCATCGGCGACGGCATCCGCATCGCCCCCACCATTCTGGATCGGGTCACCTGGGCGTCCCCCATCATGCAGGAAGAGATTTTTGCTCCCATCCTGCCGGTGATTACCTTCGACCGGCTGGACGAAGCCATCCGGCAAATCGCCGTCCGGGAAAAACCCCTGGCGCTGTATCTGTTCACCAATCGTGCTTCCGCCCAGGAAAAGGTGCTGAGCAGAATTTCCTTTGGCGGCGGCTGCATCAACGATACCATCATGCATCTGGCTTCTTCCCATCTGCCCTTTGGGGGCGTAGGCATGAGCGGTATGGGCAAATACCACGGCAAATACACCTTCGATACCTTCTCCAATCAGAAGGCCGTGCTGAAAAAGAGCCGCTTTATGGATTTTTCTTTCCGCTATCCGCCCTATTCCCCTGCAAAGCTGCAAAAAATCAAGAAGTTTTTGAAATAGGAGGGCCCTATGCCTGCATTGGAAGCCTATAAACGGAATCTGGATTATTCCTACGCCCCCGGCATGTTCCCTTCCATGGAAGCTATGAAGAAAGCCCCCCATCTGGTGCGGCGGCTTCTGCTTTCTTCCAAAGCCACGGAGGGCGAGGGCGTGGAAAAGCTGACCGCCCTGGCCAAGGCAAACAACATCCGCATCGAAGCGGCGGATAAAGCCCTTTCCCGCATTTCCGGGAAGGAAAACTGTTTTGCCGCCGCGGTGTTTGAAAAGCAGCCTGCTGTATTGCAGCAAGGCGATCATGTGGTGCTGCACCATATTTCTGACGCCGGCAACCTGGGCACCATCTTGCGCACGGCGCTGGGGCTGGGCTTCCATGATATTGCCATCATCCGCCCGGCTACCGACGTATATGACCCCAAAGTGGTGCGTTCCTCCATGGGCGCCCTGTTTTCCCTGCGGGTCCGGGAATATGAGAATTTTGATGCTTACCGGGCCGAGTTTCCGGAACATCAGTTGTATCCCTTCATGCTGGATGGGTCCATCCTGCTGGAAGAAGCGGCGAAAGACATCATCCGCCCCTGCGCCCTGGTGATGGGCAATGAAGGCAGCGGCCTGCCCCCGGAATTTGCTCAGATGGGCCGGGCTGTGCGCATTCCCCACTCTGACGATATCGATTCTTTGAACCTGGCCATTGCCACGGCCATCGGTATGTATACATTCAAGAAATAACGGAGGAAGAAAACCATGACGGATTACGAAATGATTACGGCTCAGGTGACCAAAGCCCTGCTGGATCTGAAAATCGCCGGCAAGCTGCAAGCCGGCGCCCAGGTGGTCATCGGCTGCTCCACCAGCGAAGTGGCCGGCGGAAAAATCGGCAAAAACAGCGCCCCCCAGATCGGTGAATGGATTGCCGAAGCGGTGCTGAAATTCTGCAAAAACGCCAATCTCACCCCCATTTTCCAGTGCTGCGAACACCTGAACCGGGCGCTGGTAATGGATAAGGCTGCCGCCGAAAAGGCCGGATACCTGCAAGTGTGCGCCGTGCCCCAGCCCAAGGCCGGGGGAAGCGTGCCTGCCGCCGCATGGAAGATGCTGGAGAACCCCTGCCTGGTGTTGGCTGTACAGGCAAACGCCGGCATCGATATCGGCGATACCCTCATCGGCATGCATCTTCGCCCCGTAGCCGTTCCCTTCCGGGGCGAAATTGACAAAGTGGGCAGCGCCCATGTGACCTGTGCCTATTCCCGCCTGCCCTACATCGGCGGAGAAAGGGCTGTATATCAATAAAGCAAAAGTCCGGCAAAATGCCGGGCTTTTTTGCAGGAATTTCCATAGTCTCTTCGTTTATATAACAAATCCCCAAGGAGGTGTGCCATGAAGAACTTCTTCCTTTTGCTGATATTGCTCTTTTTGCCGTGGATTTGTCTGGCTGAAAACGCAGATCTCCTTCCCGTATATGATGACACTTCCGGGAAATGGGGCTATCAGGATACCAACGGTCAATGGCGCATCCCTCCTGCCTTCGACGAAGCAGATCCTTTTCTGAACGGCTATGCCCGGGTCAGCGTAAATCGCAGTGAACAGCCACTGAATCATGACGGTATCATCGATTCCTCCGGTTCCTTCATCCTGCCGGCAGAATACCATATCTATATCGATGACGGCGATGTCGAAACCCTTTCCGGCCTGTTTGGGGTTTCTTTGGTACAGGAAAATACGCTTTTCGGCTTTTTTGATACAAAAAGCGGCGTTTTCTCCGGCGTAAAATGGCGTGAAGTACTCACCAGGATGGCCTGCGATCATCTGGTACCGGTACTGGACGAAAACATGCGCGCCGGGTACGCCAGCCGCACCACCGGCGAACTGGTGATTCCCTGCCTGTATGCAGGGGTTTTGCCCGGTAAATTTTCAGAAGGCATTGCCTCCAATGTTTTGGACGAAGGGGCCGAAGACTATATCCTGATCGATGAAACCGGAACCCTCATCCCGCTTCCGGAAGGGATTACAGCCGTCTACGGTTCCGTTGCCAAAGATGGGCGAATCGTCGTTCAGGCGAAAGAAACCCAGCTGTACGGCTATGCCGATCTTGCCGGGCATGTTGTCATTTCACCCCGGTTTACACAGGCGGATGATTTTGAAAACGGTACGGCCCCGGTGGAGGAAAACGGCGTTTCCTTCCGCATTGATATTCATGGAAATACCGTCACCAACGAAACCCAACCGTAAAATATATGCCTTTCCCCTTGCATTTTGGGCGGAACAGGCGTATAATAATAGCAACGCGAAAGCGAAAATTCGTTTGGAGGTAAACTATCATGGCTTTCAAGATCACTGATGCTTGCATTGCTTGCGGCGCTTGCGCTGCTGAATGCCCCGTGGAAGCTATCATCGAAGGCGACGGCAAGTTCGATATCGACGCTGACAAGTGCATCGAATGCGGCGCTTGCGCTGATGCCTGCCCCGTTGGCGCTCCCGAACAGGCTTAATCAAAGCGAAAAAAGACCGGTGGAATTTCCACCGGTTTTTTGTTTTCCTTTATGCGCTTGTTACAAAATGCCGCATGGGTTCATCCAGACGGAAGATGGCTTCCTTCAGAAATTCTGGGTAAACCACGATATCGTTTAACGCATCCAGTTCCACCCATTCCAGCACAATATGGCTGTTATCCTTGTGGCAATGGGTCAGGCCGTCATCCGGTAGATCGGACGGGTTTTCCGTTTCGATCCGGTAGTAAAAGGAAAGGCTATGGTTTTTCTTCCCTTTCCATTCCCACAAGCATTCTTCCGTCCACAGGAGCCTTTGGCAGCAAATCGCCGTGCCCATTTCCTCCAGCCACTCCCTTTTCAGCCCGTCTTCCAGCGCTACTCCGATTTTAATGTGGCCGCCGGGCACGGCATATTCATGCCCGTTTTCCTCCCGCTGCAGAAGGATTTTGTCATTCCTTATCAGCACCCCGGCTACGCGCACGCCGCAGGTCCAGTTTTCGCCCGAAAAAATCCAGTCCATACGCATCACCAGGTAAAGCTGCCCATGCGCATAACGGTTGGATCGATGCTCTGCAAATCCTTAGCGCAGGTCATGGCCATGGTATAGCGCAGATCCCGGGTAATCTCCAGAATCCCTTCCTTCACGCCTTCTGCGCCCTTTTCCCCCAGCCGCTTCATCAAAGGCCGTCCGACGCAGCAGGCCTTGGCGCCCAGTGCCAGGCACTTATACACATCGATGCCGCTTTCCAGGCTGCAATCCACAAACACTTCCATGCTGCCGCCCACGGCTTTCATAATTTCCGGCAGCACCATCAGCGGCGGCAAACTATACTGCAGCCGTCCGTTGTGGTGGGATACCACAATCCCCTTAACGCCCGCTTCCTTGCATTTCAATGCATCCTGCACACTGAGCACGCCTTTGATGACAAAAGGCAGCTTGGTGCTGTTGACATACTGCTTCAGTTCTTCCGTGGTCAGCGGCCGCATTTCCATGCCTTCAATGCAGTCATATCCATGGTGGCTGAAAGCGTGGTCAATATCCA
This sequence comes from Clostridia bacterium, assembly GCA_017434775.1. Taxonomy (GTDB): domain Bacteria; phylum Bacillota; class Clostridia; order Christensenellales; family Aristaeellaceae; genus RUG563. Next base: position 1,468 of record JAFSGG010000032.1, on the reverse strand, counting down.
TGCCCACCGCTAAGGCGCCGTAATGCTCCGCATGCTGAATTTTGCGGTAAATGCTGTCCCGGTCCGCATAAGTTTTGATGATCTTCACCACTTTGGCCCCGGTATCGATCATCCCTTCCAGTTCCTTTTCCGGGCCCATGCCGCTGAAGCACACGGCGTTGGCCAGGGCTGCGCCCCGGGCAAATTCCGTCATGCCGTTTTCGCAGGTGTTGTGCAGATGCGAAAGAGCGGCGGTCATCACCGGTGTATCAAAATGACAGCCGAAAAGATTCATACCGGTATCCGGCATCACACTGTCCAGATGCCTCACTTCCAATAACAAACTATCCAGATAAGCCCTTGTGATATGGTCCGAAGACCCGGTTTTTCTCTGCATATTTCCGTCCTCCGATGTTTGATACCTATATGTTCGGTCAGAAAACCGCTTTTCCTTCCCAATGAAAGTAAAATGCACGGTTTTTTCTCAATTTTTGCAACAATTGTCTTTGCTGTTTCGTCTTTATGGTGGAACGAAGAAGGAGGCTGCTGCTTATGAAAAGGTTTATGCTCTGCTTGCTGGTTTTTCTGCTGGCACTCACCCCTTCCATGGCGGAAGACAATATGGAATCCCTCCAGGTCGTGGGCGTTTCCGGAGATGAATTCATCTGGCGGTTCCAGGCGGATAACGGCCAGATCATTTATTTCACTTCCCGGGAAGCGGAACCTTTTATTCAGTATCAGGACATCAATTTTGACGGCATTCCCGATCTCACCATCCTCACCACCCGGGGCGCCAGCAATTTCTTCTATAAGCTCTTCGTCTTCTCAAACAACCATTACTCCCCCGTCAGGCTGATGGGCTATGAAGGGGATGCGGTCAATTTCCAACTGCATCCTAAAGAAAAACTGCTCTCCACCTATGCCAATAACGGCTATGCCGGTGCCTTGTTTGAAAGTACCCTTTACCAGTGGGACGGCACGGATTTGTATCCCGTTCGGAAAGCAACATCCGAAGAATACAAAGAAGCCAGCCTGAACAATGCCACCTACACCCTCATCACCCATCTGGATCAATTGCACGTCACCTTCCGGGATTATCGGGACGGTTCATTTAATGGGGTAAAATATCACGAAATCATCCTGTCGCTGGAAGATGTGACCGCAGAAACATTTGACGAATGGATGGAAATTCTCTGGCAGGATCTGTAATATAGTTCAGCTTTCGGAAATCTGCAAAAAACACGCAAAAGCCCTTCCTTTTTGCGTGTTTTTTCATAGAATTACGGCTCGAATCAGTCAAATAACCCCTTCTTTGCGTCTATATAAGTGAAAGGTTCTCGAGAAACCAAATGCAAAAGAAAGCGAGGCGATCCCATGGCCGAAAAACTGCATACCGAAAGCCGGGAAAACGCCTTGCAGCGTTTGATGGAGCAATATGAAATACCTGTTCACCGCATGTGCCTTGTCTATCTTCGGGATAAAGAACTGG
>JAFSGG010000031.1 GCA_017434775.1 Clostridia bacterium | reverse complement strand
TATTAAGCAGCAGCTGTTGTCAGAGGCAATGAAGGAAAAGCCGTCTGTCCTTATCACCTATTATGTACCGGACGATCGAAAAGCTGGCGGCAAATATGTTAGCACTTCCGCCACGGCGTTCCTGTGGGCAGCGATCTGGAATACGCCGATGAAGTAACCCTGGCCAAGGCCATGGAAGGAAGGCGTGAACTGTAATGCTGCACTTTTTTCACGGCGTGATGGGCTCCAGCAAAACCGCCATGCTGCTGATGCAGCGGCATAACTGCCTGGAACTGGGGCTGAAAGTGGCGCTGGTAAAGCCCGCCATCGATACCCGTATTTCGGTGGAAACGGTGTATTCCCGGGTGGGCCTGCAGGCTCAGGCAGAAATTGTGCTGGAAAAGGGCCACAGCGTGCGGGAACAGCTGAACTGGCTGGCCGTACAGCAAGCCCATTCTGATTTCCAGTATATCTTCGTGGACGAAGCACAGTTCCTCACGGAAGAACAGGTGCAGGAACTGGCGGACCTGGCGGACGACCGGCAGATCTTCTGCTACGGCCTGAAAACGGATTTTATGGGCAATTTCTTCCCCGGCTCCGCTGCCCTTCTGCGGCTGGCAGAGGATATTCAGGAAGTGTTCGGCGCCCTGTGCTGGTGCGGCAAAAAGGCCACCATGAACACCCGCATCAATAGCCGCGGCGATGTGATCAAAGAAGGCGAACAGGTGCTCATTGATAATCAGAACGAGATCAAATACATCGGCCTGTGCTATAAACACTGGAGAGAGGGTAAATCCCATGGCTGACATCAATTCCATACTCAATTCCTATACAGGGGCGCTGGCATTGCTGGCGCTCGTTGTGCTGATAGGCGGCTTTATTGCGCTGCTGGTTATTTCCCTGCGGCAGAAAAAGCGGCTGGATATGCTGGAAGAAAAACAGGAGCAATCCGCCCGGGAAACCCTGCGGTACGACAGCTACCTGCAAATGAGTGAAATGCAGTCCCAACGCATCACCCAGGATCAGGCTCTGCGGCTGCAAACCCTGTCCCAGCAGCTGGAAGGCATCAGCGCCGGCCAGGAACAAAGGCTGCAGCATATGCAAAGCCAGCTGGACGATAAACTGAACCAGAACGAAATGCGCATGGAACGCATGCGGGAAACCCTGCACAAATCCGTGAACCAATTGCAGGAAGAAAACAGCAAAAAGCTGGAAGAAATGCGCATCACCGTGGACGAAAAGCTCCACGCCACCCTGGATAAACGGCTGGGCGAAAGCTTCCAGCAGGTGTCCCAGCGGCTGGAAATGGTATACAAGGGGCTGGGCGAAATGCAGACCCTGGCCAGCGGTGTGGGCGATTTGAAAAAAGTGCTCACCAATGTGAAAACAAGAGGCGTATGGGGCGAAATGCAGCTGGGCACGCTGCTTGCCCAGGTCCTTTCCCCCAGCCAGTATGACGAAAACGTGGCCGTAGTGCCCGGCAGCACCCAGCGGGTGGAATTTGCCGTAAAGCTGCCCGGGCAAAAGGAAGCCACTGTCTACCTGCCCCTGGATTCCAAATTCCCCCTGGAAGATTATGAACGGCTGCTTGCCGCCTATGAATCCGCCAGCCCCGAAGCCGTGGCCGCCGCCACCGCTGCCCTGCAGCAGGCGCTGAAAACCGAAGCCAAGCGCATTGCTTCCAAATACATTCAGCCGCCCCACACCACGGACTTTGCCGTTATGTTCCTGCCCATTGAAGGCTTGTATGCGGAAGCACTTCGCATCCGGGGCCTTGCCGAAACCCTGCAGCAGCAGTACCGCATCGTGTTGGCCGGCCCCACCACCTTGAACGCCCTGCTCAACAGCCTGCAGGTAGGCTTCCGGACCCTGGCCATCGAAAAGCGGACGGACGAAGTATGGCAGCTGCTCAGCGCCGTGAAGACGGAATTCGGCAATTTTGCCAATCTACTGGAAGCCACCCAGAAACGGCTGCAATCCGCCACCCAGTCCATCGAAACCGCTACCCGTAAAACCCGCACCATCGAACGCAAGCTGCGTCAGGTGGAAGCGCTGGATGAGCAGAATGCCCGGCTGCTGCTGGGGGACGATCTGTTCCTGGATACAACGGAGGAATAAATGAACAAAAAAGACATGGCGTATTTAAAGCGCCGCCTGAACGTAGAACACTGCCACATCACTTCCATCCGGGGGCTGTACGTAAACGGCCAGAATGAGCCCATTGCCGCCTTTGAGCAGGTACCCGTGCGCACCGCCAAAGAGGACATGGAAAAATACTGCGCCCTTTTCAAGCGCATCCTCTCCGGCGAGGAAGCCCAGAACCTGCTCACCATCGATTTCACCCCGGAACAGGTGATCCACGGCGAAGAATACGGCCTGCTTACTGAACTGAAAGATTGCGCCATCCATAATGACGAACTGACGGATGCTTTCTTTGATAAAGTGCGCACCAGCCTGCCGCAGATTCAGGATCAGCATCACCTGATCCTTCTGATGCACGATGCCTGTGATATTCACCATCACGGCAGCGACGGCAAGGATGACGAAGGCCTGTCTGACACCATTTTCCATTACATCCTGTGCGCTGTGTGCCCGGTGAAGCGCAGCAAAGCCGCCCTTTGCTACGATGCAGGCGACAATGCCTTTGTCAGCCGGGACGGCGAATGGCAGGTGGGCATGCCGGAAACCGGCTTCCTCTTCCCTGCATTGGAGGACGGTGCACCCAATATCTATAACGCCATCTGCTACACGCACAAGGCCGACGGCAGCCAGGAAACCTTCATTGAAACCGTCTTCGGCGCGCCGCCGCCCATTCCCAATGCCGTTCAGCGGGAAGATTTCCAGGCCCTTTTATCTGAAACCCTGGGCAGCGAATGCAGTTATGAAGTGGTGCAAACCATCCACGAACAGGTGATGGAACGGGTAGAAGAAAAGAAAGCCGATAAGGAGGACCCCACCCCCGCCAAGATCGATAAAAAAGAAGTGTCCGCCCTGCTGGAAGAGTGCGGCGTGACGGATGAAAAACGCGCCGCCTTTGAGCAGAAATTTGACGAGGAATTCGGCCTTACCGGCGTAGTGCATGCCGCCGCCGTTTCCAGCCCCAAGACCTTCCAGCTGAAAACACCGGACGTGGTGATCCGGGTATCTCCCAGCCGCTCGGATCTGGTGGAAACCCGCATCATCGACGGCCATCCCTATATCCTCATCCGCGCCGAAGAGGGCGTGGAGGTCAACGGCGTCAACGTGCGCATCTGATTCCTTCAAACGGCTTTACCGGGCACAGCAATCCCCTCTGCTGCGCCCGGTATTTCATCCATCCGGCTCATTTTTGCTGTCAAATACCCTTTCTATCCCCACCGCCACAATTTTTTATTTTTTTTGCAAAAAGGGCTTGCTTTTTTCTTCGATATGGTGTATTATATCAATGTTGCCCAACCAAGAGCAATGCTGATGTAGCTCAGTAGGTAGAGCGCATCCTTGGTAAGGATGAGGTCGCCGGTTCAAATCCGGCCATCAGCTCCAGAGAAACCGTCAGAAATGACGGTTTTTTTGTTGTTTTGGGGCTGATTTTGCATATTTTTCGCCTTCTTCTTGCAAATATGGGATACCTCGTGTGTCAGGATGGGCATCTTGTCAACAAATGTGTCACATTTTCCGGAAAAAAAGTGCCCGAAAAGCCTTGTGCCATAAGGGTTTGCGGGCTTTTCTCCGTGTCACATACTTTGTCACATAACAGAGGGTAAACCGTATACTTTGGCGATCGCCAATGCCGTATCGGCCTTTTCTTCTCTGCCCTTCTCCCATTCAACAATTATATTATAAGAACCCCTTGCTGCAGTTTTCTAACCGCAGCAAGAGGTTCTTTCGTTATTCTTCCGTTACAGGGAAAAACCGGCCGAAAGGTTCATCGCCTTTCCTTTGTGCTTTTTTCCACTATTTGCCGGACCAAATGAACAATCGTCCCGTTCCACAAAAGTCTCTGTCCGCAACAGTTACAATTGCACATATATTCCCTGTCCAGCGTATTTTCGCAATTGGGGCAAAAGAACCATTCCAGATTCTCCGAACATTTATACACCAGCTTGGGAATACGCAAGTCAACACAATCACGGAGAATCTTTAGTTCCTGTTCGCTGAGTTCCAGCGTTCTTTTTCCCTTCATTCAGTTCCTTTTCAATCTTCTCCAGCAGTTCCTTCAGCTTTCTTCGGTAGCGGTAATCCTGCTGGTATGTTTTTTCAGTATACATTGTTCATCACGCTTCGATCCGTCTGCTGGTGTAAGTTTTGTGTTCAATCTCACCGTCAATAGAGCAAAAGAACACAACATTCACCCGATACACTTCCCCGGGCACGCCGTAAAAATACCGGCTGAAGGTATAGCTGCCCACATTGCTACCCATCTGGCCATTGAGCAGGCCGGAGCAGTTTTCCCAATGTCCTTCATCATCCAGCCGCTCCACCTGATAAGTCGCAACGCCCAGGGTATTGCAAATGCCCATGCCAGTCGCGCCAAAGACAATTTTGATGGTGCCGCCGCCCTGACGGGACAGGGTTGTACCATAGCTGCTGAAAAATGCACTATCACGAGGCTGAATTGCGCTTTCAGCCTGTGCCAGGGGTACCATGCCACAAACAAGAACAAAAACCAAAAGAACAGAAAGGAATCGCTTCATGTGTGTTCTCCTCCTCTTATATCATCAGACATCATTGATAGCCTTGAACAATCCGGGTGATTTCTTCTTCCCCAAGATTTCCGTACACATTATAATGTGCGTTTTCCATAATCCAGGAAATGGCATAGACTTCACCTTCCTGATTATAGTATTTCGTCACATATTGATCATTCAGCACACCAAG
>JAFSGG010000006.1 GCA_017434775.1 Clostridia bacterium | reverse complement strand
TGGTAATCATGGCCATCGAATCAGAGGATGACCGGGCGTATATGACCAGGCTGTATGAGCGGCATTATCCTTTGATGCTGAAAATGGCATGGAAATACACAAATGAGCTTTCGAATGTGGAAGATATCGTATCGGACAGCTGCACAGCCATCATTGAGCGGCTGGACACGGTGCGTTCTTTGAATGAAAAGGCCCAGACCAAGTATATCGTAACCACGGTGCGGAATACGGCCATTGATTTTTTTCGCCGTCAGCAGCGGGAAAAGAACCGCTATCTGCCCTATGACGAAAAGAAGGAATATGCAGATCCCGGTTCTTTGGAGCAGAAAATTTTGCTGCAGGAAGAAATCAATAGCGTCCTGCAGGCCATCCAGACCCTGCCGGAGCGTGAAAAGGATATTCTGCGGCTGAAATATCATCACGGAATGGAAACCAAGGAAATTGCGCTGGAAACCGGCCTTGCGGAATCCACCATCCGGGTGCTGCTGGGGCGTGCCCGGCAGCATCTGAAACATCTCCTGTATGAAGGAGGTGCAAAATGAAGATGGATATGAACCGCTTTCAGGATGAGCATCTGGATTTGTTGATCCGGCTGGCATTCCAAATGGAAGAAGCCCAGGCCGTGCAGCAGCTGATGGACGAGGCGGTGCCGGAAATGACGGCGAAGGAAAAAACGGCGGCACAATCGGCTTTGGAAAAAGCATTTGTCGCAGCGAACCTGCATAAGAAGCAGGAAAGAAAAACCAAGCGAACGAAAATCCTGCGCAAAACCTTCACCCGGCTGGCGGTGGCTATGCTGTGCCTTGTGGTGCTGGCGGCTTTGGCCCTGCCCATCACCTTCACCGCATCCGCCGAATTCCGGGAAAAGATGATGCAATTATTTACGGAAGAAAACAAGCAAAGGGGCGAAATTTATTTCGGCCTGACGGAACACCCAGAAGAAATGTATCAGGTGCCGGGGGATTGGCCGGGAGAGTATTTCCCCACATATATCCCGGAGGGGCTTGAAGTAAAGCACTTTGATCAGGAACAGATGAAAGTGGAATACTGGAATGGCGATGGGGCCCGGCTTTGCTATTGGGAAAAGGCCGGAAAGGCGGAAATTCCCGGGGATCAGGGGCCGATCACATTGGAAATGATGGGCGAACATCCGGCGGCGGTTTATGAAGATGAGGGGGCGGAGGGCGGCCCCGTTGTGCGCATTTGGTGGCAGCAAGGGGAAAAAACGCTTTTCCTGGAGGCCGTGAGCCTCAGCCGGGAAGAAGCCCTGAACATCGCCCGCAGCGTGAAAACCACATCTTCCCCCCATGCGGTGTTTTACCCCTTGGATGTGCAGGAAACAGTGATCATAATCCAGAAAGAAGCCATGCCGGAGGGCTGGACGGGGGCCCGGTATCTGGATAGGCTGCCGGAGGGCTTTACCCTTTTTGCATTGGATGTGCTTGCACCAAGGGCAGAATATCGCAATGATGCAGGCGGATATTTGGTTATAACGGAAAGCCGGGAAAAACCGGAAAGCATGCCGGATATGACGAACCCCACCACCACGTTCTTTGCGGCAAGCGGTTGGCCCGGCTCCTTCACCCACGGCATGGACGCCGATGGGGTGACAGAAGTGAGCCGGGTGGTTTTGCAGACGGAAAAAGGATGGACGATTGTAGATAGCAGCGGCGTGGCCTGGTGGGAAATGGATAACTTGATAGGCTCTTTGAAACCTGTTGACCCGGATGCGGCAAAGGCTGCCATTCCCAAAATACCGGCCAGAAACGAAGAAACCAAGGAAGTGCTGGTGCCGGAAGGATGGACAGGAAACTATTTTCCCACCTATTTGCCGGATGGCTTTTTCCTGTATGAATTTGATCCACTCTTTTGGCCAATCGAATACCGGAACAATCAGATGGATCAGGTATACTTTGCCGAAATGGATGAATATACCGGCGGCCATGTGGGAACGGATGGGGCTACGGTGACGGAAGTGGATGTGAATGGGCATACTGCCACCGTTGTGGATGGCATAGCGTTGGATGGCGAAACACGGGCTATCACCATCCTCTGGTCCGAAGGGAATAAGATGCTGTCTGTGAATACCTATGATGTCTCCTTGGAAGAAGCTCTGAAAGTGGCCCGGAGCGTACAGCCGGTGGAAAAAACAGAATAATACATAGCAAGCAGCCCACCCTTTTCTTTTTAGAAAGCGGTGGGCTTTTTTCGTGCGCTGTAACAATTGTAAACAATTGCATTTTTTTGTAACGTTTTTCCGTTTTGATCGTCTTTCTAATTGAGGAGACGTTTCCTCAAGCTTTACTGAAGAGGGTGCGGATGATGAAAAGAATATGCCTTTTGCTGCTTTGCCTGTTTTTCCTTGTCGGATGTGCAGGGGCAGAAAGCGTACCGCAATACGAAGCCATTGCCAATCACGATGTGAACCTGCGCAGGAAACCGGTGAACGGTGCCCTGATTTCCGTTATTGCGGAAGGGGACAAAGTGACGGTGTTGGAATACGGCGAAGATTGGTGCAGGGTGAAGTACCGCAGCCGCACCGGCTATTGCATGACCAAATACCTGGACAGGTTCCGCTCATTGGATGCCCATGCCTATCCCCTGCCGGGGCACACCCCTTGCGTGGGGTTCATCCGCTTTGAGGAAGAAACCTTCCTTTCCGGCGATGCGTTTGAGGGCATTACGGTAAAGCCACAGCAAGTAGCCTGTGTATTGCGTGTGTCGGAAGAGGGCTATCATTTGCCTGTCTGGCGCGGGGAAACCGTCATTCCCTTGGAAAAAGCCACGCCGTCTTCCTTCGTTCCCTGGCAGGAGGCAAAAAGCGGCGATGTGATTGGCGGCTTTACTACCTATTACGGCGATCAGCAGGGCAAGGGATACGCAGCGGAGAGGGCAGGCAACATCCAAATCGGCTGCGATCGCATTCAGGGGCAGACGGTGGACGCTGGGGAAAGCTTCTCCTTCAATGCTCTGTGCTTCCCCTACACCCAGGAAAACGGCTATTACTATGCCCCCAATATCAGCAAGGAAGGCTTTAACTATGGCGGCGGTGTGTGTCAGGTGACCACCACGCTCTATAACGCCCTGCTTTCCTTGCCCCTGCAAATCGAAGCATGGGCGGTGCATCGCTACACCGGTGTTTCCTATGTGCCCCAGTTTTTTGATGCGGCGGTGGGACGGTATTCCGATCTTTCCTTTACCAACACCCTGCCTTACCCCATCATGATTCTGGCCTTGCCTCAGGATGGGGTACTGACCATCCTCATTGCTCGGAAATAAAGGTATCATCCACCCCGAAGGTTATTTGGAAAAATGAAAACAACAAGCAACATGATCAAAGGAGGAAAGAAACATGAAGAATTTTTGCAAAGGAATTTGCTTGTTCCTGGTTTTATTACTGCTGCCCTCGGCGGCACTGGCAATGACGCAGGAAGAATGGAATTTGTCTTGTCATTGGAAAACCAAATGTGCAACAACTGTATTGGATGCAGGGCCTGATATGGAATTTAAGGAGGTCATTCCTGCTAATACTTATGTAAGAATTTATGATACATTCATCAATAATCAAAAGAAGATCAGATATATGGTTAACGGCCGGGAAAGCCGCGGCATAGTGAGTGGTGATAATCTTATTAAGTGTACATCCACTTACAGAGGCGAAAGTGGCTTCGCTGAAAGAGTGCATGAGCTGGATCCTAATCACGACCAGATTCTTGCAGATGAACAGGTAATCACCCTTGCTGAAAGTCTATTGTATTATGGAACCTCTGACTATTCAGATTTGACTTTTGCCACGCCTGATTCGGCAACTGCAAAAGCAGCAAAAAAGACAGAAGGACGTTCTGCTGTAAACCAGCCAAGCACCGTTTCCGAAAAAGACGGGACGGAAACAAAAGTCATCCCGAAAGAAACTACTGCTTCTCAAGGCAATGTACAGGTCACGCTGGAGCAAGTGGGCACCCGTACATCCAAAGTTCACTACAACGGAAAAACCCATGAGGTGCCGACAGCAGAGCTGAATTTTGGCGGCGATGTGCCGGAAGGAAAAGAAACCGGCGTTATCTATGCACCCAATACTGGAAAGGCTTCCCTGCGTAGCAAAGCGTCTTCTTCCGGTACCGTTCTTCGCAAGTGCAAAGCCGGTACGGTGGTTACTGTATTGGACTGGGGAAACAACTACTGCAAAATCAATTACAAAGGTTCCGTTGGCTATGTGCTCACTGATTGCCTGCTTTTCCCCTCTGCCGATCAGGAAGAGCTTGGCACCGCACAGCTTTCCTATAACGGACGCACTACCGGCAGTACCACCATCAATGTCCGCAATGCTGCCGATGGCGATAGTGCCAAGGTGGCCGAGTGGGCCACCGGTACCGAAGTGGAAGTCTTTTCGCTGCAAGACGGCTGGTATGAAATTGAACATGACGGCATCCACGGCTTTGTGATGGAGAGATATCTGACGATGCATGATTGATCCCCCAAGAGAATGAAAAGAGCCCTGCAATTGCAAGGCTCTTTTGCTTTGGAAAAAGTTCAGCTGATGTCGTTGAGCGGCCGATAGTCCGTGACGGTTTCCAGATATTTTTGCACATCGCCTTCTGTGATCAGATCCACATAAGCGGCCGGGTCGTTGTAGATCAGCCAGTCCAGTTCGGAACGCTGCTGCATGGTTTTTGCGTACACCTTCTCTGCGGCAGAACAGTCAATGGAAAGAATTTTTCCATTCCGCAGCCATGCCTCCACGCAGCCGGTGTCCATGTTGAATTGACAAAAGTACATTTCCATTGTTCTGATGCCTCCTTTGTGTTTGTATATCAGAATAAGAGTGGGTGAAATTTTTCGTTAAAGCAATATAGCATAGGCGTGAAGAAATTGCAAGGATGGAAATGTAAATTCTGAAAATATTCAGCGAGGATAGCCGGGCACAATGCGAGGATTTCAAAACTTGCAAGCAGGGCAAATGGATAGCCATTTGCACAAAAAAATACGAGCATCCAGATGGATGCCCGTGATTTTTATTTCCTTTGGGGAAGATCCCCAAGTCCCTTTTGTTTTATTGCTGCAGCTAAAGGATGCATTATTTTTCGGGATCTGCTTCATTTGGTGTTGGTTTTGTAAAGAATGGCAGCAAAGCGGATCGAAGTTGATCTGTGGTTTCATCGGAGGGCTCAAAAGGGTTGGTAGTGGAAACGATGGCATCTACAATTTGTTCTGGTGTGATTGTGTGCAGGGAAGCAGTTTCGTTGTTTGCTAGTGCATTCATGAATTGTTCCATCACCTGTGACGTGATCTTTTCGCTGGAAGAGATGGCGGTTTTCGTTTCGCCTTTCAATTCTTGCAGCAGTTTTTTGAAGGTGGCTTCAATCGCAGCGGTGTCCGCTTCATAAAGTGGCTGGCGCAAAGAGCGGATGTCCTGCAATGTTTCTTTTGCAGCAGGCTTGTCTTCCGGGTTCTGGTGAGCATGCTGGATCAGCAGTGTGCCCAAGGATTGAATAAGAGAGTTCATACTTGCGATGCCTGCAGACAGCGTTGCATTTTGTAGTTGTGCCAGTTGGGACAGGAGCGTGATGAATGTGGGCATTTCAAGCAATGTGCTCAGCATGCTGGCGTTTACTTTGTTGGTCAGCAGATTTTTCGCAGCCTGTGCGGATAAGCCCAGCTTTTCCAGATCGTAATTTGTCCGATAGGGAATGTCGGTCAGGCCCAGCAGAAAATCTGTGGACACATGAAAGATACCGGCGATGGCCATGACGTTGTCACCGGATAACTTGTCTGTCTGCCTGGACAGAAATCGGTTCAGTGTACTTTCCGATATGCTGATTCTTTCCGCCAATTGTGCCTGGGTCATGTTGTGTTCGAGCAGTAAATCCTGAATGCGTTCCCGGATGCTTCCGGGGAGATATTTGTGCAGCAATGTTTTTCCTCCTGTACATGTTTTTTCATTTGATAGACAATGAATAAACGAAAATGTTGCAGCGATTGATGCAGATTTTCTGTCTAAACTATATGCAAATATATTGATAAATATGAATAAGTAAATAAAGAAAAAGAGAGCCAGACGCATCCGACTCTCTTAGGTGTAGTCCGAAGACATCCACCGCAATTCCTAGCTATAGTATACAAAAAAAATGAAAAAAATGCAACTATTTTTTTAGAAAAAACAAAAAAGGTATTGACAAAGAAACAACAATTATTATAGCCATTTACTCGCAGATGCAATTTTGGGCCGCATGTCTGTGTGAATAATTGTTGAATATAGTTTGAACGGTACTTTTTTGTGCAAATTATCACAAGCGGTTTGAAAATCAGCAATAAATTTTCGAATATCTGTTTTGGGGAAACGAAGAATTTTTAGCAAAAATGAAACAAGCAGAAAATAGTCAGTAATAGTTTCAAAAACTATATTTCTTACCCCCATTTCCGCAGAGAGCATGTTTGGAATTCTCTTATTTGGTCTGGAAGTTTTGAACCGCACATCAAAGACAGGATCATTGTGAGCAACGGCATTTCTCAGATCTTTGAGAATGAAAACAATCTTTGTTAATAATGTACCATCAGCATCATATGAAGTGTTCAATCCAACGGATGAAGCAACTTTTCGTGCACATGCTGAATTCATACATTGTAACAGTGTTCCAAATTCTCCTAAGCTGGTGGTTTCAAAAATGGCCCAGATTGGCACAGGTTGGTCTTTTTCATAAAAATGTTGGACTACCAATTTTGTTTTGTAATCACGACTCAAATTACTATAGATCTTATTTCTGAGTGATAATTCTTTTTCTAAACTGGAGTTGAAATTCTTGTCTGAATGAGAAAAATCATTATGGTGATTTAAAACTTTAGAAAAGATATCTGTAAATTTTTCGCTTTGACATTCATCGAGAATTGCCTCTAATGCAAAATTTTTTAATGCAGTTTCAAGTTGCATTAACATGGGATACATAATTGATTTCAGCTGCATATCAAATGCATAGACAGATAGTAATTCATTAAAATTGGTATAGGCAAGAGAATTTTGAGGTCTGTTAAAAAAACGGTATCCTTTATATCCGTGATAATATCCAATTTGGCGCAACTTTAACTTTTGAGCCTGACCACCGATTGAAATGTTTTTCTTGTCTCGAAGATATTTCATCAAAGCATTTACAGATTTAATTCTCATATAAATCCTCACTGTATGAACAATTTTGCTGAGATTAATTTCAAAATAATTATATCATACCTATTGTGAATTCACAACGGATAAAGTTGCTTATTTTATAGATTGCATAATTGCAGGTTTATTGCTTAGCATTCAGTTCCCCTTGCATTTCTGCCCATTTTGCAATATAATGCCTTCTCCTTCGTTATACTCCTTTCGCATCGATGTAATCTGCGAAAAGGAGAAACGATCATTTATATTGTAACAAAACAGCAAGCAAGATTGCGTAAAAATTCGGACTATGGTATGCTGAAAAAGGCTGAGGCCATGGACCTTGACAAAGGAATAAGCGCATTACCAACTGTGCAGGCAACCCGTGTGTTGG
>JAFSGG010000005.1 GCA_017434775.1 Clostridia bacterium | reverse complement strand
CATCCGTGGTGGGCAGGGGAATCCATTTGCTTTCCCCGTTGGCCTGGGCCCGGATATAGCCCAGGGGCGCTGCTTCTGCTGCGGGAATCCCCTCCTGCCCGGAAGCGGGCAATTCCGGCAGGGTATCCGGGGTGGTATCCACCAGCTGACTTGCAATCGCCACGATCAGAATCAGCAGCAGCAATGCCAGCGCCAGCAGAAAATTTCGATTGAGCAGCAGTTTCTTCATCAAATGAAGCTCCTTTAAAAATCACTCCGTTATCATGATACTGTCCGGCGGGGAGAATGTCAAGTATGGCAAGAAAAAACAGACACATTTTCCATGCAAATGGTTGCTCGCCTCTTGCGATTGATCGCCAGATATGGTAAGATATAGCCGCCTGCCGAAAGAGCAGGGAACATCTTTTCAAGGAGGAGACTTACCTATGAAAAAGCGTATTGCTGCGCTTCTGCTTGTGCTGGTCATGGTGCTGACCGGCGTGCCGGCCATGGCGGACACCGTGACCGGTGAAGGCACTGCCAAGGGCTTTGGCGGCGATGTGAAGGTCACCGTCACCGTCACCGATGGCAAGATTGCCGATGTGACCGCCGTGGGCGAATCCGAAACCCAGGGCATTGGTTCCGTGGCGCTGGAAAAGCTGCCCGCTGCCATGGAAGAAAACAACACCATCAATGTGGATATCGTGTCCACCGCTACCATCACTTCCAACGCCATCAAGGAAGCTGCCGCTGCCGCGCTGGCCAATGCCGGCCTGAAGGCGGAAGATTTCATGCAGGCCGTGGAAGCCAAGGCTGCTGAAGACGCCACCTACGAAGCCGACATCGTCATCGTTGGCGCCGGCGGCGCCGGCATGACCGCTGCCCTCACCGCTGCCGCGGAAGGCCAGAAGGTTATCATCGTGGAAAGCCAGCCCATCGTGGGCGGTAACTCCGTGCGTGCCACCGGCGGCATGAACGCTGCTGATACTCCCTATCAGGATGCTGCCGCCTTCGCTCAGGAAGCGGGCGTGGAAAAGGGCATCGCTGCTGCTGAAGCCTATGCCGATAACGAAGCTGTGGCTGCTCTGACTGCCACCGTCAAGACCCAGTGGGAAGCCTACAAGGCCAATCCCGAAGGCTACTTTGATTCCGTTGAACTGATGCAGCTGGATACCCTGGTGGGCGGCAAGGCTGTTAACGATGTGGAACTGGTCAAGGTTATGGCCGAAAATTCCGCTGCCGGCATCGAATGGCTGCGCAATTACGGCATTGATCTGGTGAACACCGGCGCTTTCGGCGGTGCTTCCGTCAACCGCATCCACTGGCCCAAGGTGGATGATAAGAAGACCTCCGTGGGCGCTTACATGATCCCCCTGATGGAAAAGGCCTGCAACGAAGAAGAAAACATTGAAATCCTCTTCGAAACCACCGCTCATACCATCATCATGACCGAAGGCGCTGCCACCGGCATCATCGCCGAAGGCAAGAATGGCGAAACCATCACCGTCAACGCCAAGGCCGTTATCCTGGCCACCGGCGGCTTCGGCGCCAACCTGGAAATGGTTGCTTCCTACAAGCCTGAACTGGAAGGCTTCATGACCACCAATGCTGCCGGCCTGCTGGGCCAGGGTATCGCCATGGCCGAAAAGGTTGGCGCTGCCACCGTGGATATGGAACAGATCCAGATCCATCCCACCGTTCAGTTTGATACTGCTGCCCTGATCACCGAAGGCCTGCGCGGCGACGGCGCCATCCTGGTGAACGCCGAAGGCAAGCGCTTCATCGACGAAGTGGGCACCCGCGATGTGGTTTCCGCCGCTGAAATCGCCCAGACCGGCTCCTACTCCTGGCTGATCGTTGACCAGGCCATGCTGGATGCTTCCGCCACCATCGCCGGCTATGTGAAGAAGGGCTTTGTCAAGACCGGCGCCACCTACGAAGAACTGGCCGCCGTTTGCGAAATGGATGCTGCCAACTTCGCTGCTACCATGGAAGCCTGGAATGGCTACGTGGCCGCCAAGAATGACCCCGACTTTGGTCGCGTGTCCTTCACCAATCCCCTGAATAATGCCCCCTACTATGCCATCAAGGTTACCGCCGGTATCCATCACACCATGGGCGGTCTGAAGATTAATACCCAGACCCAGGTGCTCAATACTGAAGGCGAAGCCATCCCCGGCCTGTATGCTGCTGGCGAAGTCACCGGCGGTATCCACGGTGCCAACCGTCTGGGCGGCAATGCCGTGTGCGATTTCGTGGTCTTTGGCCGCATTGCCGGCGCTGAAGCTGCCGCTTACGCTTCTGTGGATGCTTTCACCTCCGCTTCCGTGGCTGATTACTATGCCAGCGCTGCCCTTTCCGGCGACGCCCTGATGGAAGCCGTGAATGGCCAGTCCGGTACTTACCTGGTCTGCACCACCAATCCTGATGGCTCCCCCAATGCTGCCGTGTTCATCTTCGCGATCAAGAAGCTGAATGACACCTATTATCTGCAGCTGGGCCTGGCCCCCAATCAGTCCATGAATAACCTGAACGCCAATGGCGAAGGCCTGGCCGTCTATGCCGCCAATCCCGCTCCCGACGCCAAGCCCTACGCCGTTTCCGGCGCTCGCATCTACTTCGAAGCCATCGAAGATCAGGCTGTTGTGGATGAACTGATGAAGGATGCCCGCCAGGGCGCTATGTTCTTTGAAATCGTGGCCATCCGTCCCCTGGGCTGATTGAACAAAGAACATCCATAACAAATAAATTTGGCGTGGATTTCTGCCTGACCGGCAGATCTCCACGCCATTTTTTTGCGAATATTTGCGATCTTTTTCCAATGACTTTTTTAGAAAGCCGTTCTTTTCTATAAAAGAATGATGCAAAAAACCAAACCTGCGGTGCGAATTGCGGTACGGCAAAGAAAAGAAGGGAATAAATGCAGGATTTACAGTGCGAATCCTGCAAATAATCATAATAAAACAAAAATTCCTGCATCAAAATGCAGGATTTGTGGTGGAGCATACCGGATTCGAACCGGTGACCTCTACAATGCGAATCGACCTGGACGCCCTTTCAGGGCTTACCAGGCCGCAGCCCCTTAAAATTTTCCTTCATTATATGCGTGAGATTTTGCTTCTCGTATCGTTTACACTGTTTACACCAAAAAGCGAGCAAAATTGACACGAATTGTGGTCGCAATTGTGGTCAACTTTTTGGTGTAAACGAAATTCTGCGATGTGGGTGGATTTTGTTGCTAAAATCAGAACAATACCAGAGGGTGACGAGAAAAGGCCAGCTTACTTCACAGCACGCCAAGCCACGAAAAATTACATAAAGAAAAAAGAAACCTTTTCGTTTAGTGTCGATATCCTCCGTTATTCAAAAACTACACAGCTCATGGTAAGCTAAAAGACCAGACCTGGACACTGAATGTCAGATTTCGATCCTGCATATTTTCATTCCTTATTTGAATTTCTATCGCAGAAACTATGCCTTATTTCTTCATAATTATGATTGGCCCCAAATGCTATTTTCATTGATTTTCAAGGTTTTTTCGCATGGAAACCGGTTTCCATTTTGGCTAATTGACAACATTCCAAGAAACGGTATACTAAAACTACAAAAACCGTTCAAGGAGGTTATACCATGAAGAAATTCATCGCTTTGTTGCTCGCCCTGTTGATGCTCCCCATCCTGCCTGTGATGGCAGAGAGCGCAGAAATGATCGTTGTGTATGCACAGGTTCCCGATACTTGGGCTTATCCCTGCGCATGGTCCTGGAACGCTGCCGGTGAGAACGCTTTCGCTGCGTGGCCTGGCGACATGATGGAGCCTGACGCCAAGAATCCTGGCTGGTACTACATTTACGTTCCTGCTGGCATGGAAAGCGTTATCATTAACGCCAATGACGGCACCATCCAGACCGCTGAAGTGAAGATCGATAAGCAGAATGCTTGGATCACCGTGGCAGAAGACGGCACTGCTGAAGCTTCTTTTGAACAGAAGACTGAAGGCGAGATTCCTGCTTATGCTGCGCGCTACACTGTGTGGGCTAAGGTTGATGCCTCTTGGGAAGCTCCCTGCATCTGGGCGTGGGCTGATCCTGCTGGCACCAATGCTTTCGCCGCTTGGCCTGGCAAGGCTATGAAGGCCAACGAAAACGGCTGGTACTGTGCTATGGTTCCCGAATGGTGCAACAGTGTGATCATCAACGCCAATGGCGGCACTGTGCAGACTGCTGATCTCAAGGATCTTGATCCTGCTGATCTGTGGATCACTGTGGGCGCTGATGCTGCCGTGGAAGTTACCTACGAAGATCCCAATGCTCCCGTGGCTGAAGACATTACCGTGTATGCTAAAGTTCCTGCGGATTGGGAAGCCCCGTGCCTGTGGGCCTGGAGCCATCCCGATGGCACCAATGCTTTCACCTCTTGGCCCGGCGAAGCTCTGACTGCCGGTGAAGATGGCTGGTATGCCATTACCGCGCCTGGCTGGATCAACAGCGTCATCATCAACGCCAACGGCGGTACCGTGCAAACGACTGACCTCCGCGTGGATGCTGGTGCAGATCTGTATGTGACGGTCGTCAGCGCTGAAGAAGCGGCCGTTGCTTACGAAAAGCCTGCGGAATAAGCCAATTGTGATCGGGCAGGATGGAGTTGATTCCGTCCTGCCCGTTTTCAGGTTAAGGAGGGACTTATTATGCGTAAAATACTCGCGCTGCTTTTGATGATTTCTTTGGTTTTTACCATGACCGGCTGTTCCCAGAAGGAAAGCACCGCTTTTCTTTTCAAACACCACATTGATGTTTGGCTGGAGGGGCTTTGTTGCCTCTTCCAGAACGGCGATCACAGCATCCTCTTTGTCATGCCAAACGGTAATCGTTACTGGCCCAGAAGCGGTATTTTCCTTCTGAGAACAGCCGGTCATGGTAAAAATCAAACAAATCAACAAAAGTAGAGCGATAGCTTTACGCATGATAAAACCCTCCTTAACCTGAAAAGGGCAGGACGGAATCAACTCCATCCTGCCCGATCACGATTAGCTTATTCCGCAGGCTTTTCGTAAGCAACGACCGCTTCTTCAGCGCTGACGACCGTCACATACAGATCT
>JAFSGG010000030.1 GCA_017434775.1 Clostridia bacterium | reverse complement strand
TACATAAACAAACGAGCATCCAAACACGGATGCTCGTTTGTTCGTTGCAGGATAAATTGTTCCTTAACAACCCTCCCACCACCGGGCGGATGTTTTTTCTTTATCTTCGAATGATCCTGCCTTCATCCACGCCTGTGATGTATGTTGATTCTGCTGCTTCTCCTTCCAGAATCAGTTTCCCTTCCGGAGAGGTAAAAGCAAGGCCGATCACCTGATTTCCCCTGCCCCGGATGTGCACGGAATGATCGGCAATATTATTCATCAGCACATTGCCGTTTCCCTCCACCCGGATGGCATCGTCTGAACTATGCAAAAAAGTATTGCCCGTAATGCGGTTTTCGTTGCCGATGATACTCAGCGCAACGGTTTTTCTGTAAGAAAGCTGGCGCTGCTCATTTTTTTCAGCGTCCGGTGGGAACTACCAGTGGGTGCCCGGATCATCAAACAAGCACCGATCTATTGCACAATTGTTGATGTGATCGAACAATACTGCCGCCGGTATACGGCCGTCCCCTTCCCGGAAAGCGCCGCCGCTGCGCACAAATATGCAATCGCTGATGTCCAGATTGTGGATCACCCGGCCCTTGCCCTCCGCATAAAAGGCATAGTACGGATTATCCGCCAGAACGCAGGAACGAATGTGGGCATAGAAAGAAGCCCGGGGCGCAAACCAGATACCGTTGCCGCAGCCATCCACATTCAGCTTTTCAAACAAGCAAGCGTCAATTTCCGCATTTTGAGACGCACAAACGCCGTTTGCCAGTCCACAAAAGGACAATTTGGAAAACTCACACTGATCCGTGCGTACTGCGCTCAGGCACAGCCCGGCCATCATTTCCGGATGATCAAAATCCACATAAGGCCGGGTGTCCATCCCCCGGATATCTCCCTGCACCCCCAGATTTTTCACCACGGCGCCGCTGATGGGATCCGTTTTTTCTCCCACCCGGATGGCAGCAAAACCTTTTCCCTGCATGCGCAGCTTGGTGCCGTGATCCGTTTCAAAAACGCCGTTGGGGTCCGTATTGCAGGCCCACACATCCCCGCAAAGGCAGAGGGACGATGCATCCACTACCAACGCTTCCTGCAGCGGATATTCGCCGTTCTCCATCTGCACCCGGCCTCCATGCTCCATATATTCCGCCAGCTGTCTGCGTACAGCAGCAACGGCGTTTTCATCTTTGCAGTATTGATGACGTTCCATATTCTGTCCCCTTCTTTTTTTCTCATGGTACCACGCCGCAATGCAAATGGCAATCCATGCCCTGCAAACACGCTTTCTTTTGGCAAAAAGGTGTTGCATTTTTTCGCTTTGAGCTATAATGACAAAAGTAAAGAATGGAGGGCGGAGTATGAAAACCGGACTTGTCATTGAAGGCGGCGGCGTGCGGGGTATTTATGCCGCCGGGGTACTGGATCAATTGATGGAAATGGGGCTCGCTTTTGACGGCGTCATCGGCGTATCTGCCGGGGCCATTCATGGCTGTTCCTATCTTTCCGAGCAGAAAGGCCGCAGCATCCGCTATTACAAAAAATACTGTGCCGATCCCCGGTTTATGGGTTTTCACAGCTGGCTGAAGACAGGCGACATTGTGGGGGCAGATTTCTGCTACCACGAACTGCCGGATAAGCTGGACGTTTATGATCATGCCGCATTTTTACGCAACCCCACGCCGTTTTATGTGGTTTGCAGCAATGTGGATACGGGCGAAGCAGAATATATCCGCCTGACGGATATGCAATCGCAGATTGATTATCTTCGTGCATCCGCTTCCTTGCCCTATTTTTCCCGCCTGGTGGAAATTGACGGAAAAAAATATCTGGACGGCGGTGCCACGGACAGCCTTCCTGTGGATGCATTCATGAACATGGGGTACGAAAGAAATGTGGTGATCCTCACCCAGCATGCCGGTTACCGCAAATCCGCCGAAATGGGCATTTTGCCCGGGCTTGTGTACCGCAAATATCCTGCCTTTGCAAAGGCACTGAAAAAACTGCACATCCGCTATAATCAAACATTGGATCATATCCGTCAACTGGAAAAAGAGCAGAAAATCTTCGTCATCCGGCCCCATGCTCCGCTTGATATCGGCCGCATGGAAAAGGACCCTGCCCGGGTAGAGCAAGCCTATCTCATGGGTGTGGAAGATACCGTATCGCAAAAGGAAGCGCTGATCCATTGGTTTTCTGCAGGCAAATAAAAAAACACCCAATAGAAAAGGCGGCGCAACGGACTGCACCGCCTTTTTTTTTATTTCGTTTTCTTTGCCATACGCCGCATGATAAGCAGCCCGACGATTAACCCAATGGGGAAAATGCAGCCCAGCTGCAGCCCGGCCTTGAGGTTATCCCCAGCCGCCTGAGTAACATACCCTACCACACTGGGGCCAAGGGCGCCGCCCAGATCCCCGGCCATGGCCAGCAGAGCAAACAACGCCGTGCCGCCCATGGGCAGACGGGCAGAGGAAATGCTGAGAGTGCCCGGCCACATAATGCCCACCGAGAAACCGCAGGCAATGCAGCCAACCAATCCCCATACCGGGTTCGCCGTCATGGAAGCCAGCACATAGCATACAAGGCACAGAACACCGCAGCCCATCATATAGACCGTCAGATCCACCTTTTCGCCGTACTTGCCAAAAAGCACACGGCTGATCCCCATGGTGATGGCAAACATGCAGGGGCCGGCCAGATCGCCCAGGGTTTTTGAGAGCTGCAATGCCGATTCCGCATAGGCGCTGGCCCACTGAGCCATGGCAAGCTCCGAAGCACCGGCACAGGCCATCAGCACCACCGAAACCCAGAAAACCGGCGTTTTGCACAGCTGGCCGATGGTCATGCCCTTGCCCTCTTCCACCAGATGTTCAATGGGGCAAGTAGCAAAATTATAAATGTTCAAAAGGGGCACCAGCGCCCATACACAAGAAACGATCTTCCAGTTTTCGATGCCAAAGGCGAAGAAGAACAACGTGGAAAACAGCACCACACCCAAGCTGCCCCAGCAGTAGAAAGAGTGCAGCAAGCTCATGACCTTTTCCTTATGATCAAAGGGACAGGCTTCCACAATGGGACTGCACAGCACTTCGATCAATCCGCTGCCGATGGCATAAATGATCACGCTGATGATCACGCCGATAAAGGGATCCGAAAAGAGATCCGGCAGGAAAGCCAGACCGATCAGGCCCAGCCCGGCGGCTACCTGCGAAGCAATGATGGCTTTCCGATAGCCGATCTTGTCCACATACCGGGCGCAGAGGGCATCCACAATCAGCTGGGTCAGGAAAAAGGCCAGCGGAATCAGGGCAATCTTCCCCAGGGGAATGTGATAAGCATTCTCATGGAAATTCCAGAACAAAAGAGGCGCAAAATTGGCTGTGATTGCCTGGGTAATGAACCCCAGATAACAGGCCAGTAATGTCTTTTTGTAATTCTTTTGCATGGGGCATCTATCTCCTTAATAGACATCATCGTGCCTATTATACCCCAGTTTGCTATTTATGTCATCCCTTTATTTGCTGTTCTTTTCCAATTCTGCATCATACAAAAAAACGGCTGCCTTTTCAGGTCAGCCGTTTGATATTTTACTTGACGAAAGTAAAGGCCATAAAATCCATACTGCCTGCCCCTTCAAAAGTGAAATACAAGGGACGTTTCCCTTTTTCAATCACAAGCGGAGCCGAGAAAGACGTCCAATCTTCGCAGGGCGTAACCGGAATACAGGCCACAATTCTGCCGTCCCGCTCATCCCGGACGATAAAGTGCCCCGTACCATTCCCCCGCACTTCCACGGTAAGCGTACGAGCGCCGGTAAAGTTGAAATAGCGGTAACCAGCCGTGGCGCCGTCCACCATGTTGTTGATATACTGATTGGGATTATCCATCCGGTCCTCCCCTTCCTGAGTAAAGGCCGGGTGGTTTTCATTCTGCTGATCCGGCAGGCTTTCACAAGTGCCGTCCTTGGAATACAGATGACAGGCAATGCGGGCTTCATATCGGCCTTCATCCTTCAGGGGGCCGCCGTTGAGGCCGCAGGAGGTAATTTCCGCCTGATGGAAACGTTCGCCGTCAAAATAGATTTCTTCCGCACAGGCTTGCCGGGAGAAAAAGTGTCGGTTGGTCTGCCGGTGATAGAACACATACCATTTGCCGCCGGCATTGATCACACTGCCATGGGTATTGCCCCGGTAATTGAGTGCCTCCGTATTGCCGTTAGCGCCGATATCCGCATTGGAAACCAGCACGCCGCCGTAGCGGTATTCCCCGAGCGGCTCATCCGCCACAGCCCAGCACAGTTCGTGCATCCAGCAGGAAGAATAAATGAAATAGTATTTGCCGTTGATTTTCCGCACGGAGCTGGCTTCAAAGAAGGGATGGGCTTCGTATTCCGTGCCGTCGGCATCGTTGATGATGGGCAGGTTATGGAAAGGCCCAGCCTTCACTGTGATCATATCCTGCTCCAGTTCCATTTTCAGGCTGTCTTTATCCACACCGGGGGTCTTATACCGGGGGCTGTTACCGGAAAAGAGATAAATACGCTTGTCGTCGTCAATGAAAATACCGGGATCAAACTGACGGATTTCACCGGGGCGGGAACCCAGAATATCCCCGTTGGGATAGCGCACAAAATCCAGGAATTTGTATTCACCTGCCGGGGTATCACACACCGCCACGCCGATTTCCTTCAAAAAATCCAGGCAGTAATACAAGTAATACTTGCCGTCATTGCCCCGGCATACGTCCGGCGCCCACAGAGCATGGCTTCCATCTGCATTTCGGGGATCCTGGGTCTTTTTGAAAATAACCCCTTCATACCGCCAGTCGGACAAATCATCTTCCGGGGCGGACCAGCACACATAATCGTTCTGGCAGTATACATCACCGTTGAAGCGGTCATGGCTGCCATATACATACAACCTTCCGTCAAACACCCGGGGTTCCCCGTCCGGGATGTATTCCCAGCTGGGCAGATAGGGATTGAATACCTGCTGTTTCATAAAGGATTCTCCTTTTTTGTTTACTTATCTGCTGCTTTGATGATACCAGATTTTCCGGTCCATAGCAAGAGAAAATATACAAAACAACCGTTTGACGACACTCTGCAGCCATGATATAATGGTACTATATTCTGTTTATTTCCCATAATTTTCAAGGAGATACAGCCATGGAAAAGCGTGTTATTCTTGAACCCATCTGCCCGGAAAACTTTCCCGATTATCCGGCCTTGCCGGAAGGCTGCCGATCCGTTCGCTGGCAGGACACCTTCGGGTTCGGTGTGGCTTTCAAGCCCGGCATCGTCTACGCCGACCGGAACGGCATCCCTTTACACATTCACTATCTCACCCCCCGCAACGGCCGCAGCGACAATCCCCTGATCGTCTTTGTGCAGGGCAGTGCCTGGTTCAAGCAGGATCTGTTCATCCACCTGCCGGAAATGATTCGCATGTGCCAGAAGGGCTATTGCGTGGCGCTGGTGGAATACCGTCCTTCCACCACAGCCCCTTTCCCCGCCCAGGCAGAGGACGTAAAAACCGCCATCCGCTACCTGCGCAGCCGCCCCGGGTATTTCCATTTTGATCCCAGCCGTGTAGCTGTCTGGGGGGATTCCAGCGGCGGCCACACGGCCCTGATGGCAGGCTTTACCGGGGATCATTCTCCTTCCCTTGATACGGATGAACCCCAATCCGCCTGCGTTTCCTGCATTGTGGATTGGTACGGCCCCACCGTTATCAGCGAAATGGCATACGAACCCAGCAGTTGCGGCCATATGGATGCCGACAGCCCGGAAGGATGGCTTATCGGCCATGTGCCGGTATTGGAACACCCTTCCCTTGCCGCCGCCACGGTGCCCCAATCCTACCTCGACCCGGATATCCCCACGCCGCCGGTGCTCATCATGCACGGCAGTATGGACAAGACCGTCCATTTCCAGCAAAGCATCCATCTGTATAACGCCCTGCGTGCCCTGAATAAAGAAGTGGAATTTGTAAAACTGGAAGGTGCCGATCACGGCAGTGGCGGCTTTGCCTCGGATGATGCGCTGAACACAGTGGATGCATTCCTGAAAAAGCATCTGTAAATAAAGGAGTTTTTGTATGAAACCGTTGATCACCACTCCCGTCAATCCCAACGCTCAGCAAGGGGTAAAAAATGTAATGGCCTATCTTGCGGAAATTTCCGGGGACAAAATCATCACCGGCCAGCACACCCAATCCATGGCCCAGGAAGAGTTGCACCATATCAAAGCCATCACCGGCAAACTGCCGGCTCTTTTGGGATTTGAATTACTCTCCTACTCCCCCAACATCAACTATCTGGATACGGATGAAGACTGCATGAAGGAAGTGGAAGATAATTTCGGCACCCTGAAAAGAGCCTGGGAATGGGCTGGGCAAAAGGGGCTCATCACTTTCACCTGGCATTGGTTTTCCCCTCTGGGCGGCCATTCCAAGGCTTTCTACACCCGCAATACCGATTTTGATGCATCCCTGGCCGTTCAGGAAGGCACCCCCGAATACGATGCCCTCCTTTCCGATATGGACGTCATGGCCGGGTATCTCAAGCCCTTCTGCCGGGCCGGCATCCCCATTCTCTGGCGGCCCTTCCATGAAGGCGAAGGCGATTGGTTCTGGTGGGGCGCCAAGGGAGCGGAACCGCTGAAGAAACTGTGGCGCATGATGTATAACCGATATGTGAATCATCATCACCTGCACAACCTGATCTGGGTGTGGAACGCCCCCAAACGGGAATGTTACCCCGGGGACGATGTGGTGGATATTATTTCCCGGGATATGTACCCGGAAAAGCGCCGCCACACCAGCCAGAAAGAACGCTATGATGACCTGATGAAAATCACCGATGCACCAAAGATTGCCCTCATCGGCGAAACCGGCGTGCTGCCCTCCCCGGAAGCTGTTCACGAAGAAAAGGTGGGCTGGACAAGCTATATGACCTGGTCCCATGGCTTTTGCCTGACGGAAGAATTCAATACCTTCGATGCACTCCGGCAGGTGTACCACAGTCCCTATGCCATCACCAAAGAAAGCCTGCCGGAGTTGTACTGATGTAAAGGAGTTTTGCCATGCCTCTGCAAATCGTACGCAATGATATCACCCGGATGCAAGTGGATATCATCGTCAATGCCGCCAACCGGCACCTTTCCGTTGGCAGCGGTGTTTGCGGCGCCATTCACAAAGCTGCCGGGCCGCAGCTGGAGAGGGATTGCCGGCTGCTGGGCGGCTGTCCCACAGGAAACGCCGTGGTTACCGCTGCCTATGCATTACCCTGCCAATATGTGATCCACGCCGTGGGCCCCATCTGGCAAGGCGGGCATCAGGGTGAACCGGAAGCACTGCGCTCCTGTTACCGTAAATCCCTCGAACTGGCTGTAGCCCATCATTGCCAGAGCATTGCCTTTCCGCTGATTTCCACCGGTGCCTACGGCTACCCCAAACGGCCGGCTCTGAAGATCGCCACCGATACCATCACCGATTTTCTGCTTCATTGCTCCCCGGATAACGACCTGACGGTGTACCTTGTGATGTTTACCAAGGAAAGCCTGCAGGTGGGCAGCCAATTGTTTGCCGATATCCGCCAGTACATTGACGATTCCTATGTGGATGCCCATTTTGATCATGTGCGGGAATACAATCGCCGGCTGGATATTGCCAGGCGTTATTATCCGCAATCGGATATGTTCACCAATCGTCAGGCTGCTCTGGCCGCGCCTGCGGAATCCTCACCGAAACAACTGGTTCCGGTCCTGCTTAACGCATCCTCACTGGAAGATGCCCTTGCCAACCTGGACGAAAGCTTCTCTCAGATGATCCTGCGTAAGCTCGCCGAAAAGGACATAAAAAACACCGATTGTTACAAAAAGGCCAACATCGATAAGAAACTTTTTTCCAAGATCATTAACAATATCCACTATAAGCCCAAAAAGAGCACCGCGCTGGCTCTTGCCGTTGCGCTGGAACTTTCCCTTAACGAAACCAACGAACTGCTCCGGAAAGCCGGTTTAGCCCTTTCTCACAGTGAGAAGTTCGATATCATCGTGGAGTATTTCATTCTGAATCGCAAATACGATATTTTTGAGATCAACGAAATGCTCTACGAATTCGATCAGCCCTTGCTTGGCGGCGCGCTTTTATAATTTTCTTGCAAATAAATGAAATGTCGCTTTTCAGGCGACCCTTTGCCCCTGTAAACCTCCTATAATGGGATCATCCGAAAGGAAATGATTGCATTACAGGAGGTTTTCACTATGAAAAAAGGATTGACCGAACTGGTATTTATTCTGGATCGCAGCGGATCCATGGCCGGGCTGGAACAGGACACCATCGGTGGCTTCAACGCCATGATCGAAAAGCAGAAGAAAGAAGAAGGCACGGCCCTTGTTTCCACGGTTCTTTTTGACACCGAATGCACCGTTGTTCACGACCGTGTGGATATCCGGCACATGGAATCCATGACGGAAAAGCAATATTTCGTCCGAGGCTGCACCGCTCTTCTGGACGCCATCGGCGGCGCCATCCATCACATCGGCAATGTGCACAAATACGCCCGGGAGGAAGACAGGCCGGAGCACACCCTCTTCATCATCACCACCGACGGCATGGAAAACGCCAGCCGCAAATATTCCGCCGATGATATCCGTGAAAAAATTCGCCGGCAGAAAGAAAAATATGGCTGGGAATTCCTCTTTTTAGGCGCCAATATAGACGCTGTTGAAACCGCCGGCCGCATCGGCATTGAAAAAGACCGTTCCG
Source organism: Clostridia bacterium (assembly GCA_017434775.1). Taxonomy (GTDB): domain Bacteria; phylum Bacillota; class Clostridia; order Christensenellales; family Aristaeellaceae; genus RUG563. The sequence continues at coordinate 38,493 of JAFSGG010000030.1, read as the reverse complement.
CCAATTTCCACAGCGATTCCAAGGGAACACAGCTCAATTATCAGGTGCTCAGCCAAACCGTAGCCGCCGTCCGCAGCCGCGGCGGTATCCCGGACAATTGGGCACAATCCATTGACAAGGATTTTAAAGAACGGAAATAATTGTTCCGGCTGGCAGGGAACCATCTGTGGGGCGTTGCCCCACACCTCACAAAACGCATAGCCCCTGGACCCATCCAGCGGACACAGGCTTCTTCTTTTCTCCCCTTCTTTCCCGCTGAAACAACAAACATGCTGCACACCGCTTCAACCAATCATGGATTTATTGCGGAACAACTGCCATCCGGCTGTCCACGGGCTGGCGGCTTACAGCCGCCGACCGGATGCTGTGCATCCGGGGAAAATACAGAAAATGGCGAGAGAGAAAACAAGTTTTCTCCTTCGCCATTTTTGTATTTTCATTACGCCCGTGGCCTTACAACGCTTCGTATCCATACTTCGCGCGGAAACAGATATTATGCACCCCTTCTGTTGCATCGCGGGGATGGGTGCAGGAGCCGTGCTCCTGCCGCGGGGTACAGGGGCTGCGCAGGCCCCTGCCCCGTTTTATCCAAGCGCTGTCCGAAACAAAGTTTCCGGCATCAGCGCAGGGTTTTCACAAAGCGCAACCGGCCGATTTGTGCGGATATTCCGGACCAAAACGGTTTTGGGGGGAATGAGCTTGTGTTTTCGCTCTTTATCCGTTCGTTCCTGCTGGCCCTGATAATCATTGAACACATACAGCGGTTCTTCTGCCGCCATGGTGTTTTCTTCAATCATCAGCCCGTCGATCTCCACGTCCGGCAGATAGCAATCATAGCCAAAGAAGTGGGTACCGTCATTCCTGGCGCTGAAGACAGCGCGCTTTTCGCTACGGGGATGCCATGTGCTGTTGCGGATGATGATCTGCCCCCGCCAGGTACAGCCGTAATCCTCCCGCAGGTTCACAAAGGCATCTCCATGCGCTTCTGTTTCTTCGATCAGAAACGTTCCGTTCCCGATGGCATTCAGGCACTGCCATCCCAACCTGCAGCGGCGCAGGGTGCAATTGGTAACCCCCATATGCGCATCGAACCGGGAAAAATGGCAATCTTCAAACACCAGATCCCGGCAGAAATTGGTGCCGATCAGCCCCCAATACCGATCATCATGGATATCATTGGTCTGGCTGCAGCGGGCAAAACGCACATCGGCCACACGATTCAGGCTGATATCATAGGACCCCATGGGTACCGGCAGATTGGCGCTGCCAATGGTCCAGTAAATAAAATGGCCGCAAAACACGCAATCATGCACATACACCCGGGCGCAATCCTCCACCGTGATGAAGCCACGGTAAGGTGCTCCATGCTCCCCTTCCCCGGTAATCGAATGGGTAACACCGCACACTTCCGTATTGGAACGGGTAATGTAGATATTGCGCATGTGATAATTGTATTTTGCTTCCGCCTGATTGGCAATGGTGATAAACGCACCGCCCCGGATGGTCAGCTTTTCTTCATCCACGGGATAGGCATGCAGGGAGGTAACGGTATCAAAATCGAAAGACAGGGGGGAAGACATTTTCCCATTCTTATCCAGAACAAACACGTCCGTCCGGGTATGGCCGTTGTCCTGATTGAGCCCTTTGCGGATGTAATCCCGGTGGTTGGCATTCTGCACAATCCCATGCAGATCGCAGCCGAACGGATTATCCAGCTGCGTTTGCCCATAGGCCAGGGCATCCGCTTTCAGCGGCACTGACGCCGCTTTCGAACACACATGAAATACCGGCGCATAAATTCTTTCGCAGTTTACATCATCCACGATGAATTTTGTCCCTGTCCAATCCACGGATGTCTGTACGATTGCTGTCTGATCTTTAGGCGAGATATAATAAACTGCCCCTTCTTTCGCTTTTACAGGCAGATGCAGCTGGTTTGCTTCCCCATGGGCTTGTATAATAGCCGGCATATCATCCTGCACGCCATCGCCTGCCGCGCCAAACATTTCATACGTAATATATTCCATCCTTTTTTCTCCTTCCACTGCCTCAGGCCCAGGCAATTTCTTGCCTCCGTCCTGCAAAACAATTTCTGTTATTCCATCCGCATCTTCTGAAATGGATTATATCATGGTTCCCTGCCGGCGTGCAAGTACAGCAAGCCTTTCCACTTCTTCCTTTGCAACGCCTGATTTTTCGTGGCCTTTCCTTTGAAAAACCGGCCTGTATATCACAAGCCGGTTTCTTTTATTGCCATTTCTGATCCAGGTATTCAAAACGTGCATCCAGCCAACGGTACAGATAATCCGCGGCCTGCCGATGGTTGGTATATTGGTTCAGTTCCTCAATCAGTTCATGGTTCCCTTCCCGGATGCGCTGGGGCCAGCGTTCAAAATTTCTATCAAAATCATCATTATACGCATTGCCGTATGCGCCGATCAATTCCAATGTTTTTTCCGGCAGCTCCATGGCTTTCAGTTCCGCCCAGCGTTCCTTCACCATATCGGTGAACCAGGGCTGGCCCGCAATCAGCTGAAACCAGGGATTGGCTGCATACAGAGCATACCTTCCCTGATTGCTTTCATAGCCGCTGCGGATGCCAAAGCAGGAATCAAAATCCCAGGGTGCCTGGAAGGTGAGTTTCTTGTTGCCGCTTTCCCCAAAATCCACCGACAGATAGAAGCTGGACCAGCCCGCATCCGGATTGCAGACAATTTCGTGCAGGATATACATATCCACCAGAGAACGCAGATCAATTGCCTGGCCGATCGCTTCCTGCGCCGTCATATTTTCCACCGGCACCAGTGCTGTATAATCCGCATTGAACACATAAAACTTATTTTCACGGATAGCGCTGTAACAAATTCGGTACACCCGGGTCATATAGCTGCGCAGAAAGCGGAGCTGGGCTGCATCGGTCATATCGCTCTTCACCGTATAGCCGTACTGTTCCCCTTCCATGCCGCTGTGGTATACTTCAAACACAGGATCGCCCTGGGGCAGCGCCGCCTCTTCGGCAAAATAGGCGTCGTACTCCATGAAATAGCCAATGTGTTTTTCTTTGGATTCCGCTTCGGGCTCCGTAATCTCCACCCTTCCCGGGTTCACTTCCTGCTGTTCCACCAACAGGTATACCCCCCGGTAATCGCCGTTCAGGTACAGGTGTACAAAGCAATAATCAGTACAGTAATAGCTGTCCGTCCCCACAATATTCTTTGCCAGGAACAGGCCGATGGGGCTATGGAGCCTGGAAAGATCCTTCCATTCCGCCAGCAGCACCCAGCTTTTGTAAGCCTGACCCTCGTTCAGGCCCAGCATGCTCTGCTTGTTTTCAAATTTGATGCGGATGGATTTCTGCGGGTATTCCAGGGTGTAATTGCCCCGGGCTTTCACTTGCGCTTTTTCCGCCTGCACATCCGTGCCTTCCACGGTGATCAGGGCGTCCACATAGTGAATCAGCCCCTGCAGTTTATGATCCCGCATATAAGCATCAGCAAAATGATTACTGCCGTCCATCGTTTCAATGGAGATCACCGGCATCTCTTCCGGCATCTGCGGATACCACAATTCTTCCGCCCCGGCAGTGTATGCCGTCAGCAGAAACAGCAAAACCAGAAGCGCAAAGCCCTTTGTTTTCATCCCTTCCTCCTCTTTCGCTTGCCTGTCAGATCAGGATACCGTCGCAATGATCCACCTCGTGCTGGATGATCTGCGCCGTCCAGCCGGTGAAGGTTTTGATGCGCACTTGCATATCCATGGTCTGCCATTTCACTTTGATCGTTTGGTAGCGCCTGCATTTCCGAGGGCCGCCCAGCAGGGAAAGACACCCTTCCTCCGTTTCATACATCCCGGCTTTTTTGATGATCTCCGGGTTCAGCATGGCCGTAAAATTGCTGCCATCTGCAAAAACAATGATCCTTTTGTGCACGCCGATCATATTGGCCGCCATGCCCACGCAGGTTTCCCGATGAAACGTCAGCGTGTCCGCAAGATCCCGGGCAACCGAAAGATCCTCCTTTGTGGCCAACGCTGACGGAATGCCCAGCACCACAGGATCATGCACCAATTCTTTTACCATTTTCCTTCCCCTGTTTCTTACACGCCGGCACGCAGATTCTGAACCGTCCTGTTTTCCAGCGTAATATCGCTGTAGAAGCGCAAACCGCCATCCCCTGCCGGACACTGGGCTTCAATGCCCACCTTCACCGTCTTTTCCACCGGCAGATGGAACAGGCGCACCATGTAGAATGTTTCGCCGTCCAGAGAATAATGGGTGCAGAACACATCGCCCACACGCACAATCTGCAGCCATACTTCATCCTGGGCAATGTTGCAGCCGTTGGCATCGTCGCTGATCCCGTTGGTCACAACGCATACTGCAGCCGTGGTACCGAAATCGGATTTTTCAAAGGCCGCCTTGGTCCACAGCTTTTCATCCTGAATCACCATCAGAGCGCAGGCATCATACACCGTCCTGAAATTGGGACGCACCTTGGCACGGAATACAAAATCCCCGGTCACATCCGTGTAATAAAACGGCGCATTGGCCACGGGGGCGCTGAATTTACCGTCCACAGGCACCGGATTATTGAACCAATCGGTGCATCCGGGCGCATAAATCGCCACTTCACTGCCGCCGTTCACCATGGGACTTTCGTTCAGCCATTTCCATCCGGTCATATTCATCAAAAATTCCTCCTTCAGCAGGTTGATATTATTATAGCAAATCGTTCCTGATTTGCAAAGCCACTTGTGAAAAGAACGCCCCAAAGCCTTTTCGGCCTCAGGGCAATGATTTTATGCAATACTGTTCCGGGAAAAGTTAGCTTTTCTGCGCCAGGTAACATACCGGAGCAGGCAGAATACCGCGCTGATCAGCCAGGTTACCGCCGCTGTCCACCAGATAGCGTCGCTGCCGATGCCCGGGAACATCCATACCAAAGCCATGGGCAGGGCAATGCGGCACACAACTTCCACCACCCCATTAATCAGGGCAAACATGGCGTCCCCCACACCGTTGAGAATACCGCGGCTCATGTAAATAACGGACAGGAAAATATAAAACCAGCTGGTCAGCTTCAGTGCATCCGCCCCCAGCCCAATTACGTCCTCATCCTGCACAAAGATGCCCATGATGGGCTCGTTCAGCAGCTGGTAAGCCAGCATCAGAATCACCGTAAACACGGCGGAAATCATCATGCCGTGCCGGAACCCTTCCTTCACCCGCTTCATATCATGGGCGCCGTAATTCTGCCCGGCATAGGTGGCCAATGCCGCACTGATGGAACCATAGGGCATATGCACCAGCTGCTCGATGCGGTTAATGGCCGTAAAGGCAGCCATGGCCGTAGCCCCGAAGGAGTTCACAAACCGCTGCAGCGCTGTGGTGGAAACAGAAATCAGCGACCACTGCAGCGCCAGGGGCAAGCCAAGCTTCACGGCCTGCCGGATAATCGCCAGATCCGGCTGCATATCTTTTTTCGTCAGACGGAAATAGGGATTATACCGAATCGCATACCAAAGGCAGCCTGCACCGGAGATCATCTGGGCAATAATGGTGGCCAGGGCGGCGCCGAAAACCTCCATATGGAACACGCAGATAAACAGAAGATCCAGTGCAATATTCAGGATGGTCGAGAAAATCAGGAAATACAGGGGGGTTTTGCTATCCCCCAGGGAACGCAGCATGGAAGAAGAATAGTTGTATACCGCCACCAGCGGCACGCCGATGCAGCTCATGCGCATATAGGTTACGGCATCGTTCTTCAGCTTCGAAGGCACGTCCATCAGATCCAGCACCGTGGGCGCCGCAAAAAACGCCACCACACCCATCACAAAAGAGGTCACAAACATGATGTATGCCGCATTGGCGATGGAACGTTTGGTCCGTTCAAATTGCCCGGCACCAAAGAACTGTGCTGTTACAATACCGGCACCGGAACTGATGCCGTTACAGATGGAAAAGAACAAAAAGGTAACCGGTCCTGTAGAACCGATTGCTGCAAAGGGATCAGGCCCCAGTACCTGGCCTACGATCACCGAGTCCGTCAGGCTGTATGCCTGCTGAAACAGATTGCCAATCAGCATGGGAATGGAAAAATAGATCAATAACCGGGTGGGGTTCCCCTGGGTCATGTTCAGATTACGTAATCCTTTCATGCTTCCTCTGTCTCCCGAAACATAATGTCCGCAGAATTCTGCATTATAGATTATATACATTCACATGCTAAAATGTGCGACAAAACCATACTTTTTCATGCGCATTTGTGCAATTAAATAAAAAATTAACGCTGCAGGCTCATCATGAGTTGCAGCGTTATCGTATGGGCAGTGTTATTCTTATTCCACATCCGCATTCAGGCCCATGGCCCGCAGCAATTCCCGGTTCAGATCCTGGGGGAACTGAGGCCGCACAAAGCGTTCCTTGCGATGGAACACACCGAATGCGCCGTAATAATCCCAGCTGGTGCGGGCAATGCCCCTTTCCGCCAGCAGGCCGGCCACAATGCGGTACCAGTTGATACGCAGGTCGTTGGGCACCGTCATGAAACAGCCGAATTCACCGCCGAACACCGGCGCATTCCTCTCCCGGCTGAACTGCGCATACTGATCAAAGCAATCCGTCACTTTGGAAAGCTGGCCGTTAACGGGATAATTTTCAAAACAGCGCTTTTCCACTTCCGTTGGATTTTCCGGCATGGGCGGCATTTTTTCCGCATCGTAGGGGAACGGCAAGCCCATTACCCGCTGCATGTGGCACCAGGACGCCCCCTGATGGGTAAAGGTGTGGGGATCGTAGAAATGGAAATTGTAGATCACTTTATCATCGTGAAAATCCGGCAGGGTTTTCATGGCTTCGGTGCTGTTCCAATCCGCGCCGCCCACAATGATCCAGTGCTTTTTGTCAATCGCCCGGATTTCCCTGAACACCCGGGCAATGATATCGTTCCACAACGGAATAGGAATGGCATGGGGCTCGTTCATGATCTCATATACAATGTATTCAGACCGTTCTTTATACCTTCCGGCCAGCTGCCGCCAGACGGGGATCAAAATTCGGTCCACATCATGCGGCGTGGCAGAATCGGCAGAGCAATCATTATGAAAATCCAGAATGATGTACATCTGCAGTTTTTCGCACCAGTCGGCCACATTATCCAGAATACCCCAGATTTTCTGCGGAATGGCAAAGCCTTCTTCTTCCCGGCAGATCTTTTCAAAATGAATGGGCAGGCGAATCACATCGCACCCCATCTTCCGGGCATTTTCAAAATCCTGATAGCCAAACATCTCCGCATTGATCTGCTCCGCAGAACGGTATTCCAGCCAGTTGGTAAAATTAACGCCCTTTTCAAAGGGAGCAGGAATGGTCTTTTTCACTTCCATGGTTTCAGCACCTCGCAGTGTGTTTTTTCCCATCATTCATTCGCCGCAATCAGATCATTTCCTGTCACCATTCCCTTGTTTTTCTGGACAAAAGCCATCATTTCCGTGCAATTTTTGTCATCATATGCGATCTCCGGCTTCAGCTGCACAGCCTCTATGCCTGCCGGTGACCCGAAGAATCCTCTCCCCTTTTCGTTCTTTTTGTTTTCCGTCCATTGCTTGTGAAAATGCTACGCACTATCTTGTGGTTTTCTTTCCTCTTTACCGTTTTTTTCACAAAATATTGATGGGATATGGAAGAAAATACTTGCCTCACAAAAAATCCATGGTATAATATACATAAGAATCTCGAAAAGGAGAAATGATCATGTCTGAAAAGAAAAAAAAGCGCATCATTTCCGCCACTGACGGCACGGAAGTGACCAATGCCACCAAAGCCCGGGTTGTGAAACAGGCTGCTCCCACCGGCAATGCCACCGGTCTTCGCATCGGTGCTGTAGCCCTTTGGGTCGCTGCCATTGCTTTTGAAGTGCTGGCCATCCTGATCCTCACCGGTAATATCAACTGGACCTTCATGGGCACCACCGCTCAGCTGATCATCGCCCTGGTGCTGGATCTTATCTGCGTGGTGGCCGGTTCCCTGCTCTGGAAAAAAGCCAACCGCATCAAGCCCGCCAGCGAAAAGAACAAGCTGAAGTTCTGGCTGTGGAACAACATGGGCGTCATCGTGGCTGCTTTCGCCTTCATCCCCTTTGTTATTATCGCCCTCACCGATAAGAAGGCCGATAAAAAGACCAAAACCATCGCGGTCATCGTGGCCATCATTGCTGCCCTGATCGCCGGTGTGGCCAGCTACGATTTCGATCCCGTCTCCAAGGAAGATCTGGAAGCAGCTTCCTCCATCATCTCCGGCGATGTATACTGGAGCACCTTCGGCAAGGTATACCATACCGATCCCGAATGCCATGCCCTGAATGTTTCTGACGAACTGACCATGGGCACCGTGGAACAAGCAGTGGCGGCCAACCGCACCCGCCTGTGCTCCTACTGCGCCAAGCGTGACGGCATCGATGGCGTACGCACCGATGACGTGGACGTTTCCGACTATGAAGTGGAACCCAAGGAAGAAGCCGCTGTCAGCACCGTTTACTGGGCTGCCGAAGGCGACACCTATCACTTCGATTCCGATTGCGCCACCCTGGCCGATGTGGAAGAACTGCTGGCCGGCACCGTGGATGACGCCGCGGCTGCTGAACATGCCGTCGCCTGCACGGTCTGCGCTGTAACCGAATAATCAACGCCCTTCCTGATCGTCCGGTGTTTTCTTCACCGGGCGGTCTTTTTTTGCAATCCATCTTCCCATACCGCATCCTCCGGTATAATCCCTGAACATAAAAAAGAAGCGTCCGGTTTGAAACGCTTCTTTTGTTTTTTATGTTCATTCTCCGCGCAGTTTCCATCCGTCGGCCAGCCGCTTGCGTATTTCATCCAGGCTTAGGATGCCGCCCAGGGCATCGTAACTGGTAACGGAAGCGGCGCCCTCCGCAGCTGCCAGTCTGGCACATTCCTCCGGCGTTTCGCCGTCCAGCACCGCCGTCAGCCAGGCTGCAATGGTCACATCCCCTGCCCCGGCGCCGCTGCGTACAATATCCGCCTGATAACAGGGTTGATAGCCGCCCTTTTGTGCCCACAGGGAAGCGTTGCACTGCCAGTTGCCGCCAACCTGTGCCACACGCTGATCCTCCGCCCCTTTCCACAAAAGCCCGGCCAGGCCGCACTTGATCATCACCACACCGCAGCCCATCTGCAGGCATTTTTCAGCCAGCGGCAAGGCGTATTGCATCACATCCAGCCCATCCGTACAATCTGTTCCGGCAGCTGTCAGCCGCTCAAACAGGGGCCTGTCCAGCATAAAACACAATTCTTCAAAGCTGGGCACAAAAAAGTCCACGTGGGGCAATACAAGCTTGAGAAGGCTTTCCCAGTCTACCTTTGCCCCTTCGCCATGAGCATCCATCGCCGCCATATCCAGGCTGGTGGCAACGCCCCTGGCTTTCACCCGCTGCATCATGTTTTTCAGTTCTTCGCCGCCGTTTTGGTACATCCTTTTCATCAGCGGCGGATAGCCAAAGTGAAACAGCTGCGCTCCTTCCAAGGCATCTTCCGGTACATCGTCGGCGGCAAAGGTATCATTGGCCCCGGGATGATGCAGAAACATCCGGTCAATGCCCGGCAGCGCCAGCACAACCGAATAGGACGTGGTGCTCCCCGCATCCACAATCAAGCCGCCTCCCCCGTGCCCGGACAGAATATTCTGCACCATGGCGCCAAAGGCATCCTGCCCTACTTTGCCAAGCAGCCGCACATCATTTCCCAGTTTTTTCATGGCCAGCCCGGTATTGGCCACGCTGCCGCCTGTATGCACACTGGCCGCATCCATTTCCACCAGCTTCCCTGGCACCAGCATTTCGCTTACTTTCCCCACGGTTTTCCCGGCTGGAAATACCGGCGTAATATCCAGGCAGATGTGCCCGGCGGCAATGATCCGATGTTTGCCCATATCCATCCTCCTGCTGAAAAACGGCCTGCCGGCTGCCCAACAGGCCGGTATGTTGTTCCGATCAAATGCCCATGATCAGCCGCATCACGTACATCTCCAGCTGTTCAAATTTCTTTTCCCGGATCAGTTCGTTGGCATAGGCGTAGTCGTATTTCTTCACTTTCTCTTCCATGGCCTTGAAAATCTCCAGAGAATTCTTCAGATGTTCATAACTGTCTTCATCGCTGGTGGTGCGCATGGCTTTCACATCCAGCCCTACGTATTCGCCCTTCTTGCCGTAGCCGTTTTCCACCAGCACCTTCACCTGATTAAAGGCAGAACGCAGGTTTTCCACGCCAAAGGACTTATCCTGATCATAACGGATGCCATTCTGGTCATTCATGTGCACGGTGAATAGCTTGCCAAAGGCCAGGGCAAAGCCCATTTCATTGGCAGGATCCAGCCCAGCCAGAACAGCATGCGCGCTTTCCAGATTGCCGCCTACGCGCTTGGGATCAATGGTCGCGGCAGAAACCGCCATCACATGGCCGATGGTACCGCAGAAGGAACGATCAATGGGTTCGTTGGGCTTGGGCTCAATGCAAATGCGAATGCTATCATCGTAACGCAGCATTTCATTGATGGATGCCACTAACTGCTGCGTGGCTTCCACAGGACTTTTCGCCTCTGCACACAGTGTGCCTTCCCGGGCCAGCCAAAGCACGATCAGATCGCAGCCCAGTTCACGGGCAATATCAATGGAACGGAAAGAACGCCACATGGCAAATTCACGGTCTTCTCTGCTGGTGGAAGTATAGCCGCCGTCGGTGGTATGAGGATCCATCCACAGCCGGGGTGCCACAAATTCCGCTTTCAGGTTGTATTTATCCAGCAACGCTTTCACCTTCCGGGCTTCCGCCTTGATTTCATCTTCGGAAAGGTCGTTCATGTTGGGGACAACATCGTCATCATGAAACTGCACCGCATCAAAGCCAAGCTCACGGAACATGGCAAATTTCGTTTCCAGATCAATGGCTTTTCTGGTTTCGGGGCCGTAAGAATCAGCACCCGTATGAACATTCCAGGGGCCCACGGAGAATTTGAACTGAGACATGAAAATTTCCTCCTTATACGTTCATACAAACAGGGTATATTTCGTTTTTCCTTCCCCTATATTATACCTTGCCCGGTGTTTCCGGTCAAGGTGAAGATCTGCAAAATCGGATAAAAAATCCCCTTCATCCATTTGCACAGATGAAGGGGAACATCCATTATTGGGGAGGCGTGCCGGTGGTAATACCGATAATCAACAGTGCGATAATCAACACCGATGTACCGATGATGATTGCATCAATGGTTCTCAGCGATACATTCTCTTTGATCTTATCATACAGCTTATACCGCCGGGGGCCTTCGCTCTTACCGCCGAATGTTTTTTCGGATTGCGCCTTTGCCTGGTCCATTTGCGCGCGGGCTTGACGCCCATTCATTTCATTCTTCATAGCTTACTTCTTCACAATGTACTTACGCACGTCGATGGAAACGGCAAGGATGATGATCAAACCGCGGATAATGTACTGGATGTAGGGATTCACGCCCAGGAACTGCAGGGCGTATACGATAGCCTGCAGGATCACTGCGCCAATCACAACGCCCTGGATGGTACCAACACCGCCGGAGAAGCTGACGCCGCCGACCACAACGGCACTGATGGCATCGGTTTCATAGTTCAGACCCGTGTTGGCGCCAACGGCGGTAATACGGCCGGCTTCCAGGAAGGCGGCGATGCCATAGAGCACACCGGCCATCAGGTACACCAGCATGATGGTCTTGGCCACGTTAACGCCGGATACGGCAGCAGCTTCGGTATTGCCGCCAACGGCAAACATGTTCTTGCCCAGCTTCGTCTTGTTCCAGATAACCCACACAATACCAGCCAGCACGATGAAGTAGATAACCACCAAAGGAATGCGGGTTTCACCCAGCTTGATGGCGCCGGCAGAGATGTTGAGGAAGGTCTGGTCGAAGGTGGACAGGGACTGGGCTGTACCGGAGGGCTGAGATTCGATGTAGAGGCAGTTGGCGCCATAAGCGATCAGCTGCGTACCCAGGGTCACAATGAATGCGTGCAGATGGAGTTTGGCCACACCGAAACCATTGAGCATGCAGAAAGCTACAGCCACAGCAATGGAAGCAAACAGCGGGATCAGCAGACCGAAAGCACCCAGCGGTTCCACCATGGTTGGATACATGCGGCTGGTATAGGTGGTGGACTGCACCAGAGATGCCGTCACAGCAGCAGAGATGCCCAGCACACGGCCAATGGACAGGTCCGTACCGGCAAGCACAATCAAGCCGGCGCAGCCCAGGGCCAGGATACCCTTGGTGGAAGCGTTCTGCAGAATGTTGAGGATGTTGTTCATGCTCAGGAAGTCGATCCGAATGATGGAAACGATCACCAGAATCAGGCCCATGATGATGAACAGCGCATAGTTCAGCAGGAAGGAAGTGACCTTGGTCACCTTGGGGTTGGCCGCCTTGGTGCGGGGACGGGGCTTGATATCCATGGCCTGAATCAGGAAATAAGCCAGAGAGCCCACAATCAGAATGATACCGATAAACTGCACAACCACAGCAGAAGTCATATGCTGGTCATTCTGCAGCTTCGGGATCACGCTGCGGTACAGTTCGATCAGAGCAGTATTCTTATCCAGCTCATCGAAAGCAGCCTCGTCTTCAATGCCAATTTCCTTCATGGTCATTTCTTTACGTTTGGCTTCGTATTCGGTGCGCTGGTTTCGGATAAAGGCGTTCAGATCTTCTTCGGTGAATGCAGGATTTTCGATCTGCATATAAGCCAGGAACAAATCTCTGTCTTTTGCATGATCATTTGCAATCTGATAAGCCAGCCGCTGATCCACGGCCTTATCCACCTGGGCAGCATCAGCACCCAGATCCTTCAGGAAGGTTTTGATCTTTTCCGGGCCGATCTTGGTAATATCGTTGTTGTTGCCCAGCTTGGTCAGCTTGGAAGGCTCCTGAATGTAAGTCATAGCGGCTTTCTTATCGCCGCCCATCATTTCTGCCGCATTCGTATAGATGGCGTTACCTGTAGAACCATAAATGGCACATGCGATGCCGGCCACCAGCACGACCAGCATGATGATGCTGAGTATTTTCTTATTTTTCATCTGTTTTCACCTCATCACACATACTTGGCCGCCAGAGCCATGATCGTTTCCTGTTCGCCGGGGATATCGCCAAAGTCCTTCCCCCGCTCCACAATCCCGGCAAGCCGTCCGTTGGACATGACCAGAATTCTGTCGCAAATACCCAGCAATTCAGGCATTTCTGAAGATACCATCATCACACCCTTGCCCTGTTCTGCCAGGTTCAGGATCAGCTGATAAATCTCGTATTTGGCACCCACGTCAATACCGCGGGTAGGTTCGTCCAGCAGCAGCACGTCCGGCTGGGTCAGCAGCCAGCGGCCGATGATAACCTTTTGCTGGTTACCGCCGGAAAGACTCTTGATATGCGTCTTTTTGCTGGGCGTTTTAACTTTGATAGAATCAATAACCCAATCCGTGTCCTTATCCATCTTTTTGTTGCTCAGCACAGGCTTGCCATAGTTATCCACATTGGCAATGATGGAGTTGAACAGGATACTGTTTTCTGCAAAAATACCTGTGGCGCGCCGCTCTTCCGTAATCAGGGCAAAACCGTTTTTGCGTGCTTCTGCCGTGGTTACGTTATTGATGGGCTTGCCGCGCATTTCCAGCGATCCGCCACCCTTGGTATAATAGCCAAAGAGCGTATTGAGCAGTTCTGTGCGGCGGGAACCCACAAGCCCGGCAACACCCAGCACTTCACCTGCATGCAGCTGGAAGCTGACATTGTGGCAGGTGGGCTCATACTTGCCGGAGAAATCCTTCACGTCCAGCAGCACGTCACCGATCTGATTGTTTTTCGGAGGGAACTGATTGTTCATTTCACGGCCAACCATCAGCCGGATAATTTCGGCCTTGGTCAGTTCGCTGGCATCCTTGGTTGCAATCCACTGACCGTCACGCATGATGGTCACATCGTTAGAAATCCGCAGGATTTCATCCATCTTATGGCTGATGTAAATGATACCCACGCCTTCAGCCGTCAATTGGTTCATGATCCGGAACAGATGATCCACTTCATCTTCCGTCAGTGAGCTGGTGGGCTCATCCAGCACCAGAATTCGGGCATTGTAAGAAACTGCTTTGGCAATTTCAACCATCTGGCGTTTGGAAACGGAAAGTTCGCCGATGATCTGCTTGGGATCCACGTCGATTTCCAGCTTTTCAAACACTGCTTTGGTATCGCTGTACATTTTCTTTGTATCAATGGTACCAAATTTTGTGGTGGGGAAACGACCCAGCCACACATTTTCCATCACGTTACGCCGAAGCACCTGATTCAGCTCCTGGTGCACCATGGCCACGCCATTATCCAGCGCATCGCGGGGGCTTGTAAAAGCAACGGGCTTTCCATCCATGGAAATGGTGCCGCCATCCTTGGTGTAAATACCGAAAAGGCATTTCATCAGGGTGGATTTACCGGCGCCGTTTTCACCCATCAGGGCATGCACCGTGCCGGGCCGCAATTGCAACTTGGCGTGATTCAATGCCTTAACGCCGGGGAACTGCTTATCAATATCGAGCATCTCCAGCAGGTATTGATTTTCAGACATATTTCATCCTCACCACTTTTCATACATTCGGGGAAGAAAAGATTTCCCTCTCTTCCGTTTTCTCAAAACGGTTCCGGCAGCCGAAGCTGCCGGAACCGGCCGGTTTCCGAAGATCAACGCATCTTCGAATAGATATTATTGATTACTGAACAGAATCAACAGTGATCTTGGAGTAAGGAATGTAGGTGGAGCAGCCGTCGTCATTCAGCTTGTACTGATCCAGGCCTTCAATCCAGGTGCCGTTCATCAGGTAGTTCAGAGCAAAACGGAGGTTGGCTTCGCCCATGGCATCGCCGTCCTGCTTCACGGTAGCGGTCATCTTGCCGGCCTTGATAGCTTCAACGCCAGCGTCGGTAGCGTCAACACCAATAACGGCGATGGAAGGATCGCCTTCGTTGCCGGTGTTGTAGCCGGACTGGTTCAGAGCACCGATGACGCCCAGAGCCATGTCGTCGTTGTTAGCGAAGACCAGTTCGATTTCGGGATGAGCCTGCCAGGTAGCCAGCATGGCTTCGTTGGCCTTGCCGTTGTCCCAGTCAGCAACGATCACTTCGGTGACCATTTCCATGGGAACGCCCAGCAGACGAGCGGTTTCTTCGGAATACTGGGTACGGGCAATGGCTTCGGGGTTGTTGGCAACGCCCATGAATTCCACAAACTGCACAACGCCGTCGCCGTTCTTGTCGATCTTGGCAGCATCAGCAGCCCACAGGTCGGCCAGAATTTCGCCCTGCATGTCGCCGGCTTCGCGGGGCAGAGTGCCTACGAAGAAAGCGCCGGATTCCTTAACAACGGCTTCATAGGTTTCTTCAGACGGAGGAATGTTGTAGAACAGGAAGGGGATGCCGGCAGCGCTCAGGATATCCACCAGAGCCTGGCCGCCAGCGGGGTCAGCCAGATTGACGATAACGAAGTCGGGGTTGGTGCCGACGATACGGGTAGCCTGTTCAACCTGCTTACCCATGTCATCCTGAGCATCGTCCATGGTCAGGTTAATGGTCACGCCCAGTTCATCTTCCAGGATTTCTTCCCACTTCATCATGCCCTGACGAACAGTGGAGCCGTAGGTGTCGTCGAACTTCCACACGAGCACATGGATGTTAAATTCCGTCTTTTCTTCAGCGACGACGGTTGCCATGCAGCCCAGGGCCAGTGCGAGGGTCAACAAAATAGCGACGAGTTTCTTCATGGGGTAATCCTCCTTTTTTTATACAGCGCATTTCACGCTGCTATCTCAAAGCAGTATGCCCACTGCTTTAAGTACTACAGAATATCAGGGGGTACGAAAAAGCATCCTCAGCAAATGGAACTTATGTATGATTATATGTCCTTTGTTTCCTGTCAAATGCATTATAGCAGATATTTTCCTGTTTGTCTATACAATTACAAAATTTTATAAGACAGATATGTCTTATTCCGCAAAAACCCGCATGGCTTTTTCCACATCTTCTTCCATGGCATATTCCGCCGCCAGGGCCAGATCGTGGTAGAAGGTCACGTCCTGCTCGGCCAGCATCTTCTGCACAGCCTTCACGCCGGCTTTGGACATATAGGTATAGTAATTCACCTTCCGGATGCCGTTTTTGATGGCCCGGCGGTATTCATCTTCGCTGACGCCGCTGCCGCCGTGCATCACCAGAGGCAGGCCGGTCATATCGGCAATGGTTTTGACCCTTTCCAGATCCAATACGGGCTTGCTCTTATATACGCCATGGGCCGTTCCAAAACTGGGGGCCAGGGCATCAATGCCCGTTTCCCGACAGAATTTCAGGGCCAGATCCGGGTCGGTGTACACAGGGCCTGCAGCGTTTTCCCCTTCCCCGCCTTCACGGGCAGCCAGCTGGCCGATTTCCGCTTCCACACTGGCGCCGTATTTCCGGCTCATAGCCACAGCCCGGCGGGTATTTTCTACATTTTCTTCATAAGAGAGGGCACTTCCGTCGTACATAATACCGGTGAAGCCCATTTCCAGTGCTTCTTCCATATACGAAAAAGTTTCGCAATGATCCAGATGGACGCACACCGGCACCTTGGCACGCTTTGCGGCATCCACCATTACCGGACCGATGATGCGCAAGGGAGAGGCTGGCTCATGGAGCTCAGCATGGCTGATAATCACCGGCAGGTTCAGCCGCTCCGCCGTGCGCAGAACCGCATTGAGATTTTCCAGATTGGGGGTATTGAATGCGCCGATGGCACAGTTTTTTTCTTCCGCCAGGGCCAGGATTTCCTTCAACGTTACCAGCATATCAATTCTCCTTCATCCATGCTCTGTATTTCTTGTACAGCTCGTATCGTTTATCATAGATTTTTGCGTGTACGGGATTGGGGCGTACCGGCGGTGCGTACTGCCAGTACCGGGTAGCCAGCGTGAGCGGCTTTTCCCCCAGCACTGCGGCAAAGCCCAGAATGGCACTGCCCATGGCTCCGGTTTCCTCCTGCTGAACCGGCAGAATTTCGCAGCCCAGAATATCCGCCTTGATCTGCAGCCACACTTGGGACCGGACGCCGCCGCCACAGGCCATCATCCTTTGAATACGCACATTGCCTTTTTCCAGCCGCTCCAGATTGTACCGCATTTCAAAGGTGATTCCTTCCAGAATGGCCCGGTACAAATCCGGCAGCCTTGTCTGGGTGGTAAGCCCTGCGATCATCCCGGTGGCTCCGGGAACCACATCCGGCGTACCGCCCATGCCCTGCAGGAAGGGCAGCACCATCAGGGAAGTGGGTTCTGCCGGTGCTGCTTCGTTAAGCACCGTATACACGCTTTTTTCATCCGTTTTCAGGTGGCTGCCCAGGGCATCCCTGCACCAGCGCACCACGGATCCTGCGGAAATATTGTAGGCATAGGTCACATATCCCCTGCCCTCCAGATACGGCACACAGGCATAATTATCCGCCTGAAAATCCAGCGTATCCGGAATGGCATCAAACAGGGGTTCAATACACTCGCAGGTGCCGGATACATCCACGGCATCCCCGGGCTTTTGCACCCCGGCGCCCAGGGCGTTGACGATCTGGTCGTGCGAACCGATCACCACAGAAACGTCGGCAGACAACCCCAGCCTTTCCGCAGCTTCCGGCAGCAGTTTGCCAAGCATGGTACCCGGCTGCACCACCTGAGGCAGCTGATCTTCCTCAATTCCGGCACAGGCCATCAATTCCTGACTCCAGCATTCGTTTTTTACATCAAACAAAAGAGAACGGCAAGCCAGGGAAACATCCGTTGCCGCACAGCCTGTCAGCTGATAGCAGATGTACCCGGCAATGAACAGGAATTTCCACACCGGCACATCCGCCTGCTGCACGGTATAGAGCATTTTGGCCAGGGAATAGGATGCATCCGGCTTGATGCGGCAGATATCCATAAACTTTTCCTGCCCTACACGCTCCACCAGCTCATCAAAAGCAGCGCTCTGGGTGTGGGCAAAGTACATCAGGATATCGTCCAGTTCTTTCCCGTTCCTGTCAATGGCCACAAACGATTCACCAAAGGAAGATACCGTGATCACAGCCACGTCGTTTTTGTTTGCCAGCTTGTCCACGCAGCCGCGGATCACATTGAAAACCGATTGGCTCAGCACCCGGGGCGGCAGGTTCGCATGCCCTGCCGCCAGGGGATATTCTTCATAGCAAGATGCCAGCTGCTGCCCTTCCAGGGAAAAGGCCACACATTTACAGCCGGTTCCGCCAATATCAATGCCAAGGCTGATCATTTGCATCCCTCTCAGTCAATATCCACAAAATCATAGCCAAGATAGGTGGTAAACGCTTCTTCCAGGATAGCCTTATAATGCCCTTCGCAGATGGCGGTATGGTGCTTGAAGCCGCCCCGGGCCAGACGGATCAGCTTGTTCTGCAGATCGTCAATTTCCGCCACGCCGCCGCAGCCGAAGAATTCAGGTTCAATTTCATCTTCCGTAATGCGGGCTTCACTGGCATAGATGACAATTTTGCCGTCCTTCGTCTGGCAGTTGGAAATGGTGATGGGCATGGGCTTGATGCGGCCTTCGTTGCAGCCCCAGCCGCTGCCGGGATCGTTTTTAGCAAACATCTTGTGTTCGGTAACGGTGCCCTTGCAGGTCATCAGGCTCTGAGCCACGGGTCCGCAGTGGAACAGGATCACCTTGTCTTCCGCATCGCCGTAATTATTATTCCAGTCCAGCACCGCAGCAGGGCCTTCGGAAGCCAGGCGCATGGCCCGCATGGTAATGGCGGAACACATGTCAATTTCGCAGGAAGCGGCAATGCCCCGGTCATTCAGTTCGCTCAGCAGCACACAGGGGCATACGCGCAGGTAGGTTTCCATTTCGTTCCAGCAGCGCAGAGCCAGGGCATCCAGATGATATTCTTCAATGTATTCATCCAGCACCACCCCCACTTTGGCCAGGGTCAGGGCATTGGCTGCCGGCACGCCGGAAAAATCGGTATAGTTCTTCAGATGCTCCAGTTTTTCCAGTACCACAGCATCATCATCTGCCTTTTCCCGCACTTTTTCAAACAATTCGCTCAGGTCAAAGCTTTCCACATTAATGCCGTACTTCTGCATGGCAATTTCGTCAAAGCGCACGGTTTTGAACGCAGTGGTCCGGGCGCCAATACAGCCCAGGTTAAACCGCTTCATGCCGTTCACCACCCGGCAGATGGCGGCAAAATCTTTCAGGTTCTGGGCAAAGGCCGGGGTAAGAGGATGCACCACATGGGGCTTCATCACAGTGAAGGGCACCTTGTACTGGCAGAATACGTCCGTCACGGAGAATTTGCCGCAATACGCATCCCGACGGTGTTTGAAATCCATTTTGCCGATTTCATCCGGATAAGCCTGCATCAGAATGGGCACGCCCGCATCCTGCAAGGCTGTGATGGCGCCGTTTTCATCGGCAAAGATGGGCATGGAGAAAATCACGCCGTCATACTGGCCCTCGTGCTCCTTCAGCCACTTGGCGTACAGCCGGCCTTCATCCCGGGTTTCCACGCCGCCAAAACGGGTCAGTTCCGCATCCATGGCAATGTAATCATAGCCGGCATCCGTCACTGCCTTGATCATATCTTCCCGGGCACCGTAAATCAGTTCCCCGGGCATAAAGCCGCGGTTGCAAAAGCACAGGGCAAAGGTCATCTTTTTCTTCATGGCATTATTCCTCCTCAAATGGTTTCAAATTGAATATGGATACTGGTTTTTATGGTTTCAAACGGTTGAATCACAGGCAGCGTGCCATTTTCTCGCTCGGCCTTGCGGCCCATGATGTAGGCGTTGGTGGGTTCCAGGCCGCACACATAATCACCGCTGGCCATGCTGCGCCAGTGCGCCAAAATGGGCAGGGTATCGCTCCAGGTGAGGGTCATGCGGGTATGAAGCTGATCGTTTCGGATCGCCGCCTTCTTTTCCATTTCCTCATGGAAAAATACCCTTTCTTCTTCCCCGGCAACCGGCGGATCAAAGCTTTCTTCCCGGCCAAGGCCGGTGGCGGCAAAAGGCGTTCTGGGCGTAGTTTTGCGTTTCTGGGGCAATTCCACTTTCGCATATTCGCTCACCAGCGGATAGCCAAAATTGCAGTGATACAATACCGTATATTCTTCCGGGCTGTGGGCACGGTTGCAAAGCTGATCCTCCACCGTCACTTCCGCGCCAAACACCGGGATACGGATGGTACGCTTCAGTTCCAGATGACAGCCAAATAGCGCCGTTTCCCGAATAGTACCCTTGATAATGATCACATCATCCGAAACTTCGGTGCATACATTTTCCGCAGGCAGGCTGTGGTAGCGGCCATGGAGGGGATGCCATTCGTCCCCATCCCGGTGGGCGCCGCCCGTGCTGCGAAGGCCACAGGTATAGAGCATGCCGCCGGGGAATGTGTGCAAAAATTCCGTTTCATGGGCGCTGATGGCCGCCGGGCTGTCATAGCCGTTTTTGCTGATGAAAGTCATGTTTACGCCTTTGTAGCGCACCTGGCCGATATCCAGCCCGGCATCCGGCAGTATATCCAATTGCAAGCCGTCTGCCGTGCATACTTCAATCAGCCCGGTACCTTTGGCTTTACCTTCGTCCACCTGCACCCGGCGCAATGTATACATTTGCCCCGGATGACACACATATCCGCTTTTAAAGCGCTCTTCCATCATAAAACACCTTCCTATTATCCATTTACAGAACAAACGATGCTTTGGGGGAATGTTTTCTTTTTTTTAATGATTGTAAATGCATTATATCATGTTTTTTGATGTTTGTAAATCTGGAAACTGTTCTGTATTCATTTTATAACCCGACCATTCTTTCTGAAACAACGATTGCGAAAAAAACAGTTATTTGTTATAATTAATCGAAACAAATACTTCTTAATAATTTCAACACAGGAAGGAAGTACCCTTATGGATGCTGTTATTACCCTGCTGCAAAAAGTGCTGCCTGTTTTTGTGGTGCTGTTTCTGGGCATTCTGTGCAGAAAGCGTACATTGCTCACCCGGGAAGGCATCAACGCCCTGAAAAAAGTAGCGGTGGATATTGCCCTGCCTGCGGTGATGTTTTCCTCCTTTGCCACAGCTGAATATACCGTAAACAGCATCTGCGTGCCGCTGATCATGTTCACGGTGTGCTGCATCGCCCTGTTCATTGGTTTCCGGCTGTGCCGGGGCATGAAAATCGGCGGCCGGCTCTCCCCCTTCATCACTGCCGGGTTTGAAGCCGGCATGCTGGGGTATACCCTCTTTGCCATCCTCTTTGGGGAAGAAATGCGGCCAGCTTTTGCCATTGTGGACCTGGGGCAGGTGCTGTTTGTGTTCACGGTATACAAAGTGCTGCTGGCCGGAAAGAACAATGTGGGCGACGCTCTGAAGGAAGCGCTGTCCGCGCCCACGGTCTGGGCCATATTGCTGGGGCTTCTCTTTGGCACCACGGGGCTGTATAAAGCGCTGGAATCCAGCGGCGTCAGTTCCGTGCTGGATGCGCTGACAGACTTCATCTCTGCCCCCACCAGCGTGCTCATTTTGCTGGCCATCGGTTTTGATCTGGATCCTGCCGAAATTCAGTGGAAAAAGATCGGCTCCCTGCTGGGGCTGCGTATCGGAGTCAGCGCAGTATTGCTTGGCATCGTGTGGCTGCTCAATCATTTCGTGCTGGGCGGCATGATCCATACCGGCGCGCTGATCCTCATGTTTGTACTGCCGCCGCCCTATGTGCTGCCGGTGTTCGCCGACGTGGAGGAAGAGCGGACGGACGTATCTTCCGCCCTTTCCGCGCTGACGGTGGTCAGCCTGGCCCTCTTTGCGGTATTGGCTGTTGTCATGGGCTGAAGGCTGCCAATCGAAAGCAACAAAAAAGCGCCGTTTTCCGATACGGCGCTTTTTTCTGTTCAGATATCCAGCACATAAGCCAGCAGCAGATTGGTGGTGTTATTCAGGCTGGAAATATGGGTGCGTTCCATGCCATGGCTGCACAGTACCGGCATACCAAAGGCAGCCGAGCGCAGGTTATTGCCCGCCCGGACGGCAGCATTACCGTCGGTGCCATAGCGATAGAACACATCCACCGCATAATCGCAGCCAGCTTTTTCCGCATAAGCAATCAGCCGGTTGGTCAGATCCCAGTCATAGGGCGCGGAAGCATCCTTGGCGCAGATGGCCACATTGTATTCATTACCGTCATAATCCGGGCCGATGAGACCGATATCAATGGCCACATACTCGCTGACGCCTTCGGGCACATAAGTTCCGCCAAAGCCGATTTCTTCCCCGTAAGGGAAAGCCAACAGCGTGTCAAACTTGGGCTTCAGGTTATTCTCCTTCAGGTATTTCAGCATGGCAAATACACAGGCCACCGCTGCCTTATCATCAATAAACCGGGATTTCAAATAACCGTTCTTCGTGAACTGGCACCGGGGATCCACGGAAACAAAATCCCCATGGCGGATGCCCAGTTGGTTCACTTCTTCTTTGCTGCTTACTTTTTCATCCAGCATGACCACCATGGTGTTTTCGTTGCGTTCCAGCGTTCTGGCATCGTCAAACACATGCACGCTGTGGCTCTGGCAGGCCACAAGGCCGGTGTATTCCCGGCCGTCCCGGGTGTGGATGGTGACCGTTTCCCCTTCCAGAGTACTGTAGTTCACGCCGCCCAGATTCCGCAGCCGCAGCCAGCCGTTTTTATCAATGGTGCGCACCACGCAGCCGATGGTGTCCACATGGGCACCAATCAGCACTTTCTTGCTGTGGTCTTCCCCCTCCAGATGGATATAGGCGGTGCTCTTGTGATCGTACGTCACTTCGCAGCCAAATTCCGCCGCCATCTTTTCCAGCACAGGGTTCATTTGGGCGTAATAGCCCACGGGGCTGGGCACGTTCACAATTGCCCGGAAACAATCAATCAGGTATTTTTCATCAATCGGAAACTTCATATAAACAGGCTCCTTTTTCTTGTAAATCATATGGGTTTATTATACCGCCGGATGCAGCCAAGGTCAAGCGGTGCAAAAATAAAAGCTTCATACAGATACCATTGTGCACTTGCGTTCATAAAAACAAACCAATAAAACTTTTTCTTCCCCCCTGTACATCCGGTCCCTCTTTTGTTATACTACAGTATATATTTAACCCTTGTTTTTCTGATTCTGTCCCGAAAGGAAGTTCCTTGTCATGAAGAAAAAACTGCTTTCCCTGCTTCTTGTCCTCATGTTCCTTCTGGGCATGCTGCCTGTATGCAGTGCCGAAAACACCGAATACAACGAAGCCGATATGGCCGCCTATGCCGCCTGTGTCAATTCCCTTTCGGTGGAATACGGCGTGCCCGTCATCCTGTGGGATTGTTCCACCCATGTGAACCGCAAGGAACGGAAGGTAAATTTTCCGGCCTATATCGATGCCATCATGAGCTGCTACCCGGCCGACAGGCAGCCCGGCAACGGCGGTGATCCTGCCGTGTTTGAAGAAGAAACCGCTTTTGAAGCCGCCGCCAACTTTGGCCCCGGCTGGAATCTGGGCAACACGCTGGATTCCACCAGCTATAATATCGTGGAAGACAAGGCCGGTAAAAAGGGCTGGATTGTTCAATGGGGCAAAAAGGATGCCAAAGGCCGTCTGTTACCGGAAGCCTGGGAAACCGCCTGGGGCCAGCCCATTGTAACAGAAGTCCTTGCCGATTATGTGCTGTCCCTTGGCTTTACCACCGTGCGCATCCCCATCACCTGGGCAGAGCATATGGATGAAAACAACCGGATCGATCCCCTCTGGCTGGCAAGGGTCAGGGAAGTGGTGGATCTTTTCCACAGTCGGGGCATCTATGTGATCATCAATATGCACCATGACGGCGGCGCCGATGGCTGGATTGAAGCTTCCGAAGATTCCTATACCACCTACAGTCCCCGTTTTGCCGCCGCCTGGACCCAGATTGCGGAAACCTTTGCCGATTACGACGAACGGCTGCTCTTTGAAAGCATGAATGAAGTGCTGGATGCCGGCAACAACTGGAACACCCCCTCCCCGGATGCTGCCAAATGGGTGAATGCCTGGAATAAGCTCTTTGTAGAAACGGTACGGCAGACAGGCGGCAACAACGAAAAGCGCAATCTGATCCTCATGACCTATTCCGGCGGCGGTGCGGAAGGCAATTTTGCTTCCTTTGTGCTGCCGGAAGAAGACCCGGAACACCTGATGATCACCGTCCACAATTACGATCCTCAAGCCTTCACCTGGACCACCGCCACCTGGACCCAAATGACCGCCCGCTGGGACGAAACCACCCACGGCAATGTGTTGCGCAAATCCTTTGAAATCTACAAAAAGTATTCCGAAAAATTCGGTGTGCCCATTGTGCTGGGCGAATACAACGCCGATCCCAAGAAATACGCGGATTACGACTGATTCTTATTGCTGAAAATCCACTCCATACAAAAACGGCGTTGCTTCAAATGCAGCGCCGTTCTTTTTTCTGTATACAGCAGTCAAACGGGATAAAACCTTATATTTACCAAAACCCTGTTTCATTCCTCCAGCAGGTAATGCAGCATCTTTTCCGGGTTTTCCAGAAAACGCCTTGTCACCTGATAATGCTCTGTTTCTCTATAATCCACGCTGCGGATGCCCGCTTCGCTCAGTTCCAGTATTTCCGCTCCGGGATAGGCCATTAAAATCGGCGAATGGGTGGAGATGATGAACTGGCTGTTGTTTTTCACCAGCTTGTCCATGGCAGAAAGCAGGGTCATCAGCCGCATGGGCGAAAGCGCTGCCTCCGGTTCATCCAGGATGTACAGGCCGTTGCCGCCGAACCGATGCAGCACCACCGATAAAAAGCTTTCCCCATGGCTCTGCTCGTGCAGGGATACGCCGCCGAAGCTTTCGATCACCGGGGCGCCCAATCCCCCGCCTTCGTCCATTTCGTCAATATTGGTGGCCATGTTATAAAAGCTTTCCGCCCGCAGAAAAAAGCCGTCCCTGGGAAAGCCGTATCGGGCCAGCCGGATGCATTCATGCAAGGAAGAATGGGTGGCTCGGGTGGTGAAAGAAAAATTTTTCGTTCCACCCTCCGGGTTAAACCCGGCCGCCACGGCAATGGCCTCCAGCAGCGTGGATTTACCGGTTCCATTTTCCCCCACCAGAAACGTGACCGGGGCATGCAGGGGCAAATGCTTCATCTTTTTCAAATGCTTCACCGTGGGAATGTTATTCAGATAAGACCCTTTCTCCGGCTCGCCAGCCATGATCACATCCCCGATGTATCGTTTTTTCGCAAACTCCACACCCTTCACCCTCCTTTCCGATTCATGCATTTCATTATACCCTTGCATAGAAACAGGGTCAAGTATAGACCATTTGTTTCGTAGTCAAACACTCTATATGGAAAAAATGTGCGGCAGGTTTCCCCACCACACACCGTTCTTTATTTCCGTGCCACCATCAGATAGCGATGGATGGTACCCTCCACAAAGCCTTTTTCTTCAATGATCTTCTGTATATCCAGCAGCTTCTCATAGCATTTGTCCACAGAAAAATCCGTAAATTCCCAGGGGATCACCCGAGCGAACCACACAAAGGCCCCCACGTCATAAAAGCGGATGGGCAGGTGTGCTTCACCCTTTTCCACAAGCTCAAACCCAGCCGCCTCAAAGACTTTTACCTGCTCCTGCAGATGCAGCTGGGGAAAGGGGGTTTCCAGTCCCGGCAGCACCATGTCCACCAGATCCCGGTCATTATCGCAGCCCACCTGCTGGGTGATAAACAAGCCGCCCTTTTTCAGCAGCCGATGCACTTCCCGGGCATCAAAATCCCCATGCCGGTTCAGGAGCATATCAAAGCTTTCGTCCGGAAAGGGAATCTTCGCCGGATCGTCACAGGGCCTGAAATCAATGCCCCGGGGCAAAAGGGTTTCACGGCACAATTGCACGTTGGGCGTATAGCCCTCCGTAGCTGCGGTATTGCAGAAGGGATGATTCAAAAACAACAGAAATTCCCCGCCGCCAGTATCGTAATCCAGAATACGCATATCATCCGTCCGGTACCGGTCGATGACAGCCCGGTAATCCCAGGGTAATGCCGCTTCTTCACACCGGCCGTCAATGTGGGAAAAATCCCAGCCGTGAATGTGGGCGATCTTTTCTTCGTTTTTCCAGATTGCTTTCCAATGGTTGTTCGTCATATCAAACTGCTTCCTTTCCAATTTTCGTTCTGTTCATGGATGCGGTGCAGTTTCAGGCAACATACAATGATCCTCGATACAGCCTGTTGTCCCTTACAACTGCACCGAGTATTTAATTCGTTTTCTCACATTGAACCTCCTGAAAAAGAAAAAATTGGGTCCGCTTTCATTTTATCACGCCGCCGTGACCAATGCAAGCGAACCCAATTATCTTTACTTTTTGCAATATACCTCAACAGCATCACAGATGAACCGCGCCGTGCCATCTCCATGCCTGTCAATATTCTGCCGGAAACGCTCATCCCCCACATACATCTGTCCAAGGCCCAGCAGGATCTGATCATTGCAGGTGTAATAGTTATCCGTAATGTGGCTCTGAAGCGTTTTCACCAGCTGTTGTGCTTCCGAAGAATCCGGCGTTTCGCCGCGCTTCATACACAGGGCAAACTCCGCCATGATCCGATCCAGCCTCTCTGCCAGCTCGCCCCATGTCTGATTGGTATAGTTCCGGGTCTTTTCCGCATGCTCTTGATAAGCAGCGGTCTGACCCCATTTTTCTTTGGCTTCTTCCTTGTATTTTTCAAAGGCATGCTTGTCAAAAGCGGTCATCACATTCTCTCCTTTCGCGGCGCCGTCAATGGCCAGAATCAGCCGCTCCAGCCGTTCCTTTTTCAAGGTCAGCAGCTTTTTCTGATCCTCCAGCGCTCTTTGCCTGTCATAATCCGGGGAAGATAACATATCGCCGATGCTTTTCAGAGAAAAATCCAGTTCCCGGTAAAACAAAATCTCCTGCATCCGAAGGAGGGATTGTTCGTCATAATACCGATACCCGGTAATTGGATCCACCCAAGCCGGTTTCATCAGCCCGATCTCATCGTAATAATGCAGCGTACGTACACTGACCCCCGTGAAATCTGCAAATTCCTTGATCTGCATCCTCATGTTCCTCACCTCACAGTACGCAGTGTACACCCTGACGGAACGTAAGTGTCAATACCTATTTTTACACCATTTTTCCATCTTCCACCCGAACCGCTACCTGCCATGCATCTTCGTACACAATCGTGCCCACAAAATTGGTGTACACCACATCATACGCCTTGTGATACTTATCCAGCAGGGCGATGGCGGGGGCCAGCTTGGCCCGCATTTCTTCCGTGGTTTCGCACTTAAAGAAAGTGATCACCTTCTCGTGATTCACACAGGGCTCCGGCTCCGGCAGATGTTCTTTGAACCAATCATCAATGGCAATAAACCTTGCTTTTTCTTCTTCGCTCAGTTTTCCGTCCCGGATCAGGTTCCAGCACAGGCTGAACAACCCCTTGGGATACCCCGTGATGTAGGAATTTTCCCTTCCCTGGATGCGCATGTATTTGTATGGCATGGCAGACAGTTCTCCTTATAAGATTACATCTAATTTGGTCATATTTTTCATAAAATGAATCTGATAAAAGTTTGTTTCTATACGCTCTTCATTAACCCATTCCTACGGATCTCATTCAGCTGCTCTGCAGTCAAAGTACCGGCCTGATACAAAAGCAGATACTCATTTTCGATGGAGCTGTCAAACAGCAGCAGATCATCGGTATTGACGGTCACTGACACACCGTGTTCATACAAACGTTTGATCGGGTGAGTTTTGTAATCTGCGGCATAGCCCAGCATCACATTGCTGGAAGGACACACATGCAGGCAAATTTTATGATCTGCCAGAAACTGCATCACCTTTTTCGATTCTGCTGCATGAATGCCGTGGTTCACTTCATCAAGGCCCAGCGTTTCCACAGCCCGCCGCACATCCTCCGCAGTACCGCTTTCCCCCACGTGCATGCGCTTGACCAGGCCATATTGTTCCGCCTTTCGGTACAGAGGCAAAAAGGCCTCCACTGGCTGCACATCTTCACCGCCGCACACATCCAGGGATTTGAAAAAACCGAAGGATAGATAGTCATCCATCATTTCAGCTTCCTTCGCCGCATCGCAGCAGGAAACATAGGTGATCTCCGGCTCAAAGACGGTATTGGGGCAATAGGCACGGTGAAAATCCTGAATCACGGTTTTGAAAGCCTCCATTCCCCCCATTTCATCAATCTCCGGTGCGCCGAAGTTCATGGAAAGCCTCTGAATGTTGTTCCGCTTTGCCTCTGCAAACGCTCCTTCCCAGCGCATCACCATTCCTTCGGTGTTATTGCAGAAAGGTTTGATGGTGGCTTTGAACCATTCCCGCATGCCAATCAAACCGCTGAATTTCTCCGGCGGCGCAGGAAAGCACCGGTTCAGCCTTTTCTCCAGCCAGACCCTCCGGCAGCCCTTGGTGGAATGGTTGTGCAGGTCACTCTTGGGCACCTGCAAAAGCTTTTCCCGATTTCCTTCTTTCAGCCCTTCTATAAACAGATTGTGCATGTTTCCTCCGTTTTTGCTGTGCTGTCATTCCCCCGGATAACTGATGGCATCGCCCCAGCTGAGCACCAGCTCAAAATAGGGTTCCACCTCCAGCAATCCGTAAGACCACAAAAACGCCCGGTCCTTTTCGCTCAGTTCCTTCAGCTTTTTCCAGCACACATTTTTGATGGATTGCTCCCTGCCCGGTTCCACTTCCGGGTCCATGCCCACCATGGGCTGCTGATCCTGCGGTACCTCCACCAGAAACACATATTCCACGCTGCCGTCTTTGCAATGCAGGGTGTTCAGCGGCCGAACGGCAACGCCGTCCACGCCGCATTCCTCCTTTAATTCCCGGACAGCTGCTTCCTGAGGGGTTTCACCCTTTTCAATCCCTCCGCCCGGCAATTCCCAGATCGAGCGATTATGTCGAAAGGTTTGAATCATCAGGATCCTGTCATCCCGCACCACCAGTGCCATGCTTCTGTTTCGCATTGTTTTATCTCCTCTGTGTTATCCACGTTCTGCTTTCAGCAGCCTGCACACATCCAGCAGGTCATAAAAGCAGCCTGCGCAATTGGCCATCGCCATCAGAAAGAAAAGCAAATGAACCCCGCTGTAAAATGCAAACAGGATATCTGGCAGGAGGGTTAAAAGGGCAAAAGGCGCCAGCCGCATGATGATCTCCTGCCTCTTCGTACCTTGCTTTTGTGCCAATACCCCCGGCGTAGGAATGCCCAGCTTGTCCCGGGCGAAGATCAGTTTTACTTTTCCCAGCCCAAACAGCTTCATAAACACAAAATGTACCCCTTCGTGCACAAACAATACCGCCAAAATGGCAATGGGAACCAGCAAAAGCCTCTGCCATACGGCAAGCGCCATGTTCACTTTTCCCCGGAACAACAAAATGTGCACCGCGCAGGAAAGAAGCGTCCATGCAAGATACGCCGCATTTGCTGTTTGTTTTGATATCCTGTCCATTTCTTTACCTCGCTTGTTCATTCATCCCGTGCCATACGCAGCAGGCGAAAATTGTTCTTATAATAATCCAGAATGCCTTCTTTTTTCAGTTTGCTCATTTCGGCAGAAAGACCGCTGCGATCCACTTCCAGATAATCCGCCAGTCCCTGCCGATCAAATGGAATGGAAAAATCCGCCTTTCCCGCTTCTTTGGCCCGCAAAAGCAGGTAAGCCATCAGCTTTTCCCGGGTGCTTCGCTTGGCACAGATCATCGCCTTCTGATGCAGGGCAAGATTCTTTTCCGCCACTATTTTCAATAGGTTAAAGATAATTTTGCTGTGGAATTCGCAGGCCTTGCAGCAGCTGGAAAGCACCCTTTGGCAATCCAGCAGCATAACCTCCGCTTCCTCTGTCGCCATCACACTCACCGGCAACTTTTCCGCCCGGGCACAAGCAAAAGATTCTGCAAACAATTGCCCCGGATGGATGTGCATCATAATACTTCGGTTGCCAAAGTAATCCGTCCGTATCAGTTGCACCTGTCCTTTCAGCAGAATGCCCACATCCCTGGCCGGCTCCCCCTCTGCAAAAATAATTTCCCCTTTTTTGTACCGCATCCGCCGGGCACCAAGGCATCCCAGCACAGCCTCTCCATCTTTTTTCTCAATGCCCCAAAACAGCGGACACATCAGCAATTCGTCCGAAAAATGCATCCCTTTCCACCTTTTTCGTTGAAATTTCAACAGACCTTCTGTTCCCAGTATACTATAATGCTTTTGTCCGGTCAAGAACAACGCATTCAGGAGGTTTTTTATGATCCGCAGAATTATCAAAATCAACGAAGAAAAATGCATCGGTTGCGGCCTGTGCGCAGACGCCTGTCACGAAGGGGCTATCGGCATGGTGAACGGGAAGGCAAAGCTATTGCGGGAAGATTATTGCGACGGCTTGGGGGATTGTCTGCCCGCCTGTCCCACCGGCGCCATCTCCTTTGAGGAAAAAGAAGCCCCTGCCTATGACGAAAAGGCCGTTCTGGCAGCCAAACTTTCCAAAGAAATGCCGTCTCCCTGCAGCTGCCATGGCAGCGCCTGCCAAAGCATTCAGGCCAGTGCCAATACCGAAAGTGATTCCGTACCCAGCTGTCTTTCCAATTTTCCGGTGCAAATCAAGCTGGTACCGTCAATCAGCCCCTGGTTCAAAAATGCAGATCTTTTGATCTCCGCCGATTGCACCGCCTACGCTTACGGCAATTTTCATCAAGACTTTATTCAGGGCAAGGTGACCCTCATTGGCTGCCCCAAGTTGGATGCTGTACAATATGCGGATAAGCTGGCACAAATTTTCCGTTCCAACCCCATCCGCTCCATCACCGTCACCCGTATGACCGTTCCCTGCTGCGGCGGGCTCTCCCACGCTGTTGAAGCCGCACGAACCCAAAGCGGAAAAGATATTCCAATGCGCATCATCACCATCGCTCCGGACGGTAAAATTGTTTAGCCCCCAAAAAAACAAGCTGGCAGCACAAAACTGTCAGCTTTTTTTTCACATTTTCGCAAAAAAGCTCAAATACATCCTCTCGCTCCGGACAATCGCCGCGCCAGATGAGGGGGAAAAGCACAGCACCGGCATATCGCCATATACTTCCTTCAACGGCTTGCAGTATTCCTCCGCTGCTTCCCTCCCGGCACCGGCAGCATCTTATCTTTTTAAGACAAACCGCGCCACTTTCACATGCCCGTCCATTTCAGCGGACACAATCTCAAATCCACATTTTTCTGTATAGAACCGGATGTTTTCCTCTTTATCAACAGGGGTGATCAGAGTGAATTGCTGCCAATTGCTGTAGTATGATTTGATAAAGGATATGGCTTTCCTGCCGATTCCCCTGCCTTGATACGCCGGGATTACGCACAGGCAACCCACTTCATACATTCCAGCTTTTTCTTCTTTACAGGACACACAGCCGACCGGCTTTCCACCATACAAAATAATAAACTTGGGATAGCGGAGGATGGATTCTTCCATCTGTTCCTTCGTCCTGCCATAGGCCGGACATTCACCGTATTTCACAAAATCGCTATAGAATGCGGCGTTATAGAGATCGATCAGCTGTTCTGCATCGCTTCTGTCCGCTTTTCTGAATTCAATCCCGGCTGTGCTTAGAGGGATCAAATAATACTGGCTGATTTTACCGTCCTGGTAATTTTCATTTTCTGCTGTCAGTACGCCGCCGTTTTTCAAAATGGTTCTGGCTGAGGCAATGTTATCCTGATAGCATCCCAGGATAACATGATCTTTTCCCTTTTCTTGGCATACCTTCAGGGCATATTGGAGCATCTGTGTGGCATAGCCCTTGTTTCTTTCCGACGGCCTGACACCATATCCGATATCGCCGTATTTCCTTGTCACTTCTTCCGGCGATTCATATCGGATGCTCAATAAACCGATCAATTTTTGTTGATCAAAGCAAAGGTACAGCAGCGTTTTTCCCCAGACTTCATCACCTACAACAGCGTTTTTGTGTATTTTCTTAACCCATTCAGAATACGCCATCGATGTCAGGCCCAAACTGGCGCTGATGCCGGTTTCATGGTTGTCATAATGTTCCTGGACATACGCCAGCAATGCGGCCTGATCTTTGTACAGTGGCAGCCTGTATAAAAGCCCATTCATTACAATTCTTCCTTTGATCAATCAGGATTTGTCCGTAGTTACATTTTCAGCCAATTGCCGTTTTTATCCAATCCATACAATCCATATGCTTGTTCTCTATCGAGACCACCACGTTGGAATGCCTGTTCTGCCTGATAACGCGCTTCCTCCAGGTTCTGCTTTTCTATGGATTGTGAAGGTTGTTGTTCCTTAATTCGACCCTCTTCGGATTTGTCGGTCAGATTCTTTCTTTTTCGGGAGAATATATTATTTATTCTGTTCATTTCTTCCTCTGTTAAGTAAAGCTAAATTTTTCGAAGCAATCAAAATGCTCCCAAAATTCATACTGTTTCTCTGTTTAGTATCAATGGATCGCAGCACCATCAGAATGCATTCAGATAAATGCTGCCGTCTTCACCGCTGATTTCCACAAAGACAAAATGATACGCCCCTGTCCAGTCCTCATAGCCAACGGCCAGGTTGGGCATATCACCGTACATCACCGCCGTCACAGAAAGCGGATGCTCCGGATCCACCAGCTGCTGCATATCCTCCAGCGTGGTATCGATTACCTCTTCCCCGGTTTCATCGTCGATACACCGGATGGAAACGCTGAACAGATGCACTTTCTTCACCGTTTCATCCGCATACAGCACATAGTGTACTTTCGGGGTATCCTCATCCACTGGTTCAAACTCGGTGTAATCATATTCATTGTACTCAAGTCCCGCCAAGTCGAAATCTTCGGTATAAGCCACCTTCAGGGCAGGTGCCGGGGCTTCATTGCCCTCTTCAAACCGGCTGTAATCATAGTGCAGTATCATATGCAGCGGATAGTGGGAGAGTTCGTTGTAGGGCTTCACATGCTCCGCATTCACATACACGCCCTTTCCGCCAATTTCCACATAAGCCCTGCCCCTGGCCAGCACCGCACAATTGCGCACAAGGGTATCCGCCGGAATGAAACCGTCCGGTTCCAGCCCACCAACGTTTACGTAATATTCCGTTCCCTCGCCGCAATCCGTAATCAGCATGGCGCTATACACATCCACACCCTCCAGCACCTGCACATATTTATCCTGGATGTAGCCCTGTTCCCCGTCGTACTCTGCATACACCCAGCCGTTACCATATTGCTGGCACTGCGTTACCAAAGCTCCCAGGGGTACTTTGATAATCCGCGCAGCATTCGTTCTGGGCTTTTCCCGCAAAGAAACCCACTCGCTGCAGTTCACAATTTCCATGTTGCCATAGAATTCATTTTCAGCTGACGCCGGCATGGCAACCATCACCATGCACAGCAGTAAGAATAACGTAATCCATTTTTTCATACAGACTACCACCTTTCCACGATCGCTCTTTCCGTTTATGAATGAAGGCCACATTCTTTGAGGCAATGAATAAAACGTCTCCTGCTGAAAAACACAACGAATTTGTATTCGTTTCCGTTTTTCATCTTTACCAGAACCGTAGGTAAAATGAAAAGCCAGCCCTTCTTCACTTCGCGGATCTCTTCGTATTTCATCACCAGATTTCTGTATTCCTCAGGCACGGTCAGCTTTCCTGTATGGTATGTGATCGCTTCCGCATCCGCCACAATACCGCCGCCCAGAATGCCGTTCTTGACCAGACTGACAACGAAATACTTTTTCACGCAGAGATTCTCCTTTACCAAATTCCTGTTTTCACATAAAGCAGAACGGTCAAAAAAAATCGTCATTCTGCTTTACTTTCTTTTTTCATGATCTGCTCCGCGATTTCCGCCGCAGAACACACCGTTTGGCGGCAGAAGACCGTAAACAGCTTCTGTTCCCGGATGCCTGATGCCCTCACGGCGTATGGCTTTTCGTCCCTTTCATTATACTATACCTGAATACGAAGCACAAGCATTGCCATCACCGCCAAAGACCGGATCGAAAACGGCAAAACCCTTGACCCGGAAGATATTCTTTCGCTTGACACCAGGACGGTATGTCTGTGTTTTCATGCAAGGCAATTCTGCAGCCACCGGTTCACAATCTCCCCATCTCCTTCACCCATGAAGGGATGCTCGCTTTCCTGAGCTACCTGGACGGTTGCCCCAAAGCGTTCGGCAAAATCGTTCATGATATGCAAGGTCTGCATATTGTCCTTCCCGGCAAACAGAATGTGCGTGGGAACATGCCATGTATTCACCGGATGATTCCGGATATACTGCCGGTAATCCCACCGCAGCGGATCAATGGGCGTGTCAATTTCTCCTTCCACTTCCAGCCGCTCTTCCGTCACATCAAACCACGCCATCATCTGCCCCACCAAATATTCCATGTCCACAATGGGTGACTGGAACAGACACTGTTCAAATTCTCGCTCCGGATAGGCTTGCAGGCTGAAATATGCCCCCAGACTGCATGCATACAGGGAAACGTGTTTCCAGCGCCGAAACGCATAATCCCCCATCGCATTCAAATCCCGGATGCCGTTCCACACATCGCACCGGGCCGCTTCCTCCTGCCGCTCCCCATGCTGGGGCAGGTCAAAACTGAGGGTCTGATACCCCTTCTGCTCAGCAATTTCTGCAATCTGTGCAAACACATCCTTCGATCCCATCTTCCCATGCACGCACAGCAGCACCTTATCTGCTTCCCTGCCCCACACAAGCGCAGGGATGTTTTCAATAGTGATTCTTTCTTTCCGCATTTTCATTCCACATCCTGCATGTCCATTTTCTCCCGCAGATCACCCAGGCTTTTGTTATACTGGCTTTTCGATATGGCTCCGCGCTCCAGAAACAAATCCAAGGTCTGCTTCTGCCGCAAAAACAAAACCTTCTTCTTTTCTTCGGGGGATAATTCTTCCCAATTTCTATCCGGCTGTTTTTTAAGCGGCCTCTCAAAAGCCCTGTGTTCCAAATTATCCAAGAGAGCCTCCTGTATCGGCGCTTGCCTTTTCGTCTATTATCGCTCACTTCAAAACAACATCTTCCAGATGATTATACATGAACCGGCAAAATAACTCAATACGAATGATTGTCCCTATTTTGCTTCTTTGTTTTTGAAAGCAATTCGCGGCATTGACAATCTGCCTGTTCTTTGCCAAAATATTGGATGTGTCTTCAAACAAGGCACACCTGAACGATGATGCGAATGATGTGAAATATAATTTTTTGTTTGCTTGTAAGGTTTTTCGCTGTTTATCGTCTTATAAGGTGAAAGGATCCTTGAATTGCCGGAAAGGAGGCTCATCGTGAAAGATTCCAAGATTGTGGCGTTGGGAAACAGCAACGATGCCCAGATCATCGATTTTTACTGGAACAGAGATGCCCAAGCCATCTCCGCTTCCATGAACCGGTACGGCGCCTACTGCTTTTCCATTGCCAACGGCATTCTGGACAATGTACAGGACGCCGAGGAGTGCGTAAACGATACATGGCTGAGAGCGTGGAACGCCATTCCACCCACCAGACCCACCGTGCTGAAAGTCTTTTTCGCCAAGATCACCCGTCATTTGTCTTTTGATAAATACAAGGCAGGAAAAACGCTGAAACGCGGCGGTGGAAATATTCAGCTGGTTCTGGATGAACTGGCAGAATGCATCGCCGATGAATCGGATGTGGAAGGTCAGGTGGATGCAAAAGAACTGGGAAAAGTAATCAATCAGTTTGTAGCATCCCTGACGGAACGTGAACAGAACCTGTTCGTCAGAAGATATTTCTTTTCTGATCCCATCAAAGCCATTGCTAACCGCTATGACTTGAACGAAAGCACTGTCCATGTAACGCTCAGCCGAATTCGCAAGCGGCTGCGCAGCCACCTTTCCAGGGAGGGTTATTTCAATGAATAGAAACGATTTGTTCCGTGCCATGGAATACATGGATGAAAAAATGATTGAAAACAGCGAGGTCAAAAAGACAGTGAACTATCCGAAAAAATTTACCAAAAGAACCCTGCTGCTTGTGGCAGCCCTGTGCCTGCTGCTCGCCTTTACCACCGTAGCCCTTGCCACAAACCTCTTTGGTTTGAGGGATATGCTGGTTCCTTCCAATGATCCCGAAATCAAAAATGAAATGGTGCTTTCCGGCTATGCAAACAGTCCTGAATACATGGCAGCCGCTGAATGGAAAGCCTTCTTAGACAGTTACGATCCGGATGGTTCCATTCTGGCGCAGGCGGATCCTGCAGGCCCCGAAGACATGGATCTGGACGAAAAATATGCCCATTACAATGTGTACACGACGGAAATGGGCACGAAGTTGGATCAGATCGCCGCAAAATACGGCCTGAAGCTTTACGGAAACTTTGTGCCCGAAATCCCGAGCCCCCTCGCCGAAAAACTGATTGTGAACGATCCTGCCGAATTTTCAGACAGTGCCTGCAACACCCTGATGGGCGGCTATATGTTTGATGACGGTACCTTCAGCTTTGACGGCATCTTTGATGCATCCAACGGCCGCCTGTCCGTGAATTATCAGTTCCGGCACTCCGTCAAGGGTGTGTTCGATCCCATTTTCCTGAACGTCGGCGATATTGAAAATTATCAGGAACAGGTGCTTGTCACCGCTTCCGGCGTTCAGCTCATCGCTGCCCTGTCTGAACAGCAGGCGGTGCTGATTGCAGAATTTGATGACTGTTTTATCTGTATCAATGTGATGGGCGGCACAGATATGGGTATCACATATGACGATCTGAAGGATCTGGCCAATACCATCGATTTCTCCGTGATTGAAAGCAGAAATTTCTTGTCCGCAAAGGATTTCCGGCAATCCGCTGATGCCGATCCGGAACAGGAATATATTGAAGTCAGCCGCGAAGGCGTTGCGGAAAAGATTCCCGTGGAAACCATCTGCATTCTTGATTCCGGCTCCACCATCGCCACAGTGCCCGAATACTTCACCCACACTATCTTAAATGGCGTTGATACCTTCACTTACGATGCCTGGCAGGGCGAACGTGCAGTGTACTATTCGGTCCGCTTCCTCCTTGACGGCAACCCGAACCAGATCTGCGAAGAACTGATGGAACAGTACGGTGAAAACTACGCCGGCAGCCAAGTTTTTGCCGTCAAAGTCGGCGGCTATGACGGAACCTCCGTACAGTTTGAAAGTGAAGCCGCTTACCCCTCCTATCAACGCCATTTCTTCATCATTCCTGCCGATTACGGCTGCATCCTGATCGAAGCCCAGTTCGATTTTGAAATGTACGAAGGGCTTTATCCCATCATGCTGGCCCTGTTTGACACCCTTAAAATCGGCTGAAAACAAATGTCTTACCCGTTCCAATAAAGCCCCATCAAACCATTCGACCAATGCCGCATTTTCCGGCATTGGTTTTATCTATATCGGCCCTCCCTGCAACAGATTCCCTTCCATTGGCAACATAAAAAACGGTTCCCGCCACGCAGGAGTTATTATGTAGAGGAAGGTTTACTCCTCCTCGTCATGAGTCGCGGGAAATACAAGTAATTCAAGCAGTTATGGCTTGAAGGGAAACCTTCAAGTACATAGCTGCTTTTTTCATTGCAGCAGAAAGCGAGGATACCCGTGAAACTGACCTATCGCCGCTGTGGAGACTACTACCTGCCCAACATCGGCATTCCTGCCGAGGACATGCGCCCGCTTGGCAAGTATGGCAGAATGCGCATGCGCTATCTACGCGAGCATCGTTCCCTCCTGTTCAATCAGCTCCTACTGTCCGGCAAGCTCATGAAGCACCTGTACAGCATTGACGATGCCTGCCAGGAACGCATGGATCTGCTCATCCCTCAGATGAAAGTAGCCGAGGGTGTTACCGAGGAGCTGAAAGCTGCCGACCAGATGGAATGGGTACGCCGCATGAACAGTATTCACAACCGGATCGAAGAAATGCTATTTGACGAGCTGATCCACGACTGATGAGCCGCGCCGCAAGCAAACAGGCACGAGCCACACGCCCGTGCCTGTCTCCCCAACAATCAGATGGAGGTACTTATGAAGAAACTGCTCAAGCTGCCCCTGCGGATAGCCGTTCTGCCTCTCATTGCGATACTGCTGGTGTTCCAGCTAATTTCATCCCTAATCGTTGGATTGACCTCCATCGTAACCAACCTGCTTGCAACGGTATTCCTCATCGGCTCTGTTGCAGGGTGGATCGCCAACGCTCCCAGCGGCCTGATCTTCCAGACGGTGGGCCTTGGCATCTTCTTCGCCTTTGCTCCGCACATCGCTGGATGGTTGCTGGAGAAGGTAACAGACCTTACGCTCGTTCTTCT
>JAFSGG010000029.1 GCA_017434775.1 Clostridia bacterium | reverse complement strand
CACAGTGACGACCTGCTTGCCGTCATAGTAGCCGCAATGCTTGCAGACGCGGTGCGCCAGCTTCATCTTGTGGCACTGAGAGCATTCCACGATAGCGGGAAGGGTCAACTTCCAATTGGCGCGACGGGAACGGCCGCGAGCCTTGGATACTTTTCCTTTGGGCAGAGCCATAACTTACACCTCCTGATCCTTTGTCAGCAATTGCTGCAATGCCGAAAAAGGATGCTGGTCGGGCATGTCCTTCTGGCAAGCATGCGTTGGGGTATCATCCTCCGGCTGCATGGCCGCAAGGGCCGGGCAATCATCCCCACAGGTAAATCGCATGGGGAGATCCAGTACAGCCAGAGTAAGAGCCAGATGAGAAAGCTCTACTTTGGAGCCTTCAAACATCAGGCGTTCCTCCTCGGGGTCTTCTTCCTCCACGGGGGCGGAATAGCGGGTTTGCCGGGCGAAGATTTCTTCAAAGGAAACCTCCAAGGGAAGTTTGACAGGCTTTAAGCAGCCGGCACAGCTTCCATTGGCAATGGCCGTGAGCGTCCCCCGGATATACAGGCTTTCGCCTGCAAAGGAGAAGTGCCCGGACAGGAGCACGTCGTCGAACGTTACCGTTTCGCCGAAGATCTCCTGCGGCGGGATGGCATCACGATGCATGAAGGGAAAATCTTCACCGGGTGTACGCAGGGCGCGGGAAATATCCAGCAGCAAGCACATCACTCCAATCGTGACCGGCTATTATTATACCTTTTCACCCCCTGCTTTGTCAATCCCTTTTTCGCACTATTTCTCGGTTTAAGAGATTTGAAATAAATCTTTTCCGCGGAACCGGCCCTTTCCTGCCGGAATGAATTCTTTCCTTATTATAATTATGCCGTTATGGCGGAATTCCGGTAGAAGAGGACAAATGCAGGGAACAGAGGCAAATGATTTACAATTGTGAACGGGAAAGAAAAAAACGTAAAAATGAAAAGTTGTTAAGCATTTATGACGCGCCCCGCAGAAAAAACACACCATATTTGGTGGAAAAACGGGGATTACCCCCAAGGATGCCAAAGAGCGTTAACAATCATTTCAATTTTTGGTAGCTGATGACATTTTGTTTCCCCAAAACGCCCTGAAAATGTTACATCTCCTCAATAGATGCTTAATTGACATGGGGCGCTTCTGGGTTATACTAAATAATGTACTGGAAAAATATGTACCAGGAGGTTTCAACATGAATTTCAAGAAAATGATGAGCATTCTGTGCGCGCTTGTTTTGTGCGTATCTGCCATGCTGCCTGTGGCGCTGGCGGAAGAAGCCGCCCAGAAGACCACCACCATGTATGTGAGCAACAGCAAGGGCGTCAATCTGCGCGATTGGCCCAATACCAGCGAGGCCAGCAAGGTTCTGGCGCTGCTTGCCAAGGATACCGCCGTGGAAGTGCTTTCTTCTGCGAACGGCTGGTCCAAGGTGCGCGCCAATGGCATGGAAGGCTTTGTCTATACCAGCTATCTGACCAAGGCCAACCCCAATCCCGCCACCTGGTATGTGACCGGCACCAAGACCGGCCTGACGCTACGCACCGCCGCCAATGGCAGCACCGTGCTTGGCACTTATGAAAATGGCACTGCCGTTTCCGTTTATTATGTGGAAGATGGCTGGGCCTATGTCAGCATCAATGGCACCAAGGGCTTTGTGAATGCGGATTATCTGTCTGCCACTCCGCCCCCCGCGCCTACTCCCACCCCCGCTCCCACTCCCAAGCCCGATGAATATGTGGTCAAGGATGAAGAACTGAAGCTGTATTCCAGCCCCAAGATGACCGCTACCGTGATCGCCACTTATCCTGCCGGCACCAAGGTGGGCGTGGTATTCACCGTTTCTACCGGCTGGGCCCGCGTAAACGTGGAAGGCAAGCTGGGGTATATGCCCATTGCTGGCCTGGAAGACGTGGAAGATGAAGAAACCACTGCGCCAGAAGAAACCGAAACCACCAATCCCGGCGAAACCGCTGCGCCTGCCGCCGGTACGGTCAAATATGTCTTTGCTGCTAATGGCAAGGATGTTGTGCTTCGCAAGGCTGCCAAGAAGGCCGATAACGTCATCAAGGGCTATCCTGTTGGCACGAAGGTGACTGTGTATTCTGATGACGGCACCTGGTCTTATGTTTCCATCGGCACCCAGAAGGGCTATATGATGAGCGCCTTCCTCACCGCCACTGCTCCCGGCGCCACTGAGAAGCCCGAAGACACCACCAAACCCGAAGACACCACCAAGCCTGAAGATACCACCAAGCCCGAAGACAAGGTTGAATCCGGCACCTGGACGTTCGTCCGCGCTTATAAGGACGGCGTAATGAAGCCTGCTTCCGAATTCCCCGGCGTCGAATTCAAGGTAACCTTCAATGCCGATGGCACTTTTGCCCTCAAGACTGCCAGCGGCGTTGTTTCCGGCACCTACAAGACCAATGAAAACGTGATTGTTGCCGGCGGCTATGCATTCGTTACCAGCGGAAAATATCTGGTTACCGCTTATGACGACATGTCCCTCTATCTGCAGCAGGGCGCCGCCAGCAGCGAAACCACGAAGCCTGAGGATACTACCAAGCCTGAAGATACCACCAAGCCTGTTGGCGACACCGTGAAATATATCTTCGCCGAAAATGGCAAGGATGTTGTG
>JAFSGG010000028.1 GCA_017434775.1 Clostridia bacterium | reverse complement strand
TGGCTGCATAGTTTTCTCCCGTGATAATAATAACTTAATCTTATTCGACAATCCCTTTGCTTTTTCCTGCCGGAAGATGCTTCATTTTCGCAAATCTTCCGCTCAGTTAATGCTGCGGTAGGCTTCCACCACATCCGCCCGCTTCTGCAATTTGCGGATGGCACCGTCCAGCTGTTCCCTGGACTGCACCAGCAGCGTCATGGTGATGTTGAGCAGTTTGTTTTTGTTCATCTTGACGGAAATGGCTGTCAGCGGAATCTTCATCTCTTCCATGTAGCCCGTCAGTTCCCCAAGCAGCGCAGAATGATCATAGCACATCAGCTGAATATTGGCACTGAAAGTACCGGTACCTTCGCTGGCCCAGGAAACGGGCACGGCACGCTCGGGCTCGCTGTGAATGGCGTTCACACAGTCCGCCTTATGGATGGTCACACCGCGGCCGCGGGTAATGTAGCCCACAATATCATCCCCGGGCACAGGATTGCAGCAGCGGCCAAAGCGCACCAGCATGCCGGCTTCCCCATGCACATACACACCCTGAGTGGGCTTGAGGCTTGGGGCAGGCGCTGCCGCCGCATTTTCTTCCACCACCGGCACCTTGGGCTGAGCCGGGGTTTCCTGCCGCATTTTTTCGTCCATCAGGCGGCTGAGCACATACACTGCCGCCGCACCGCCGTAACCGATGGCACCATACAGGTCGTCCAGGTCCTGGAACATGTATTTTTTCAGCAGCGGTTCGTAATATTCGGGTTTGGTATAATCCCCCAGCCTCACACCCCGGCGCTTGGCCTCGTGTTCCAGCATATCCCGGCCCTTCTGCACGTTTTCGCCCCGCAGTTCCCGCTTGAAGAACTGGCGGATTTTGGCCTTGGCCTGGGGGGTTTTGACGATCTTCATCCAGTCCATGCTGGGGCCTTTGGAG
Organism: Clostridia bacterium; assembly: GCA_017434775.1. Taxonomy (GTDB): domain Bacteria; phylum Bacillota; class Clostridia; order Christensenellales; family Aristaeellaceae; genus RUG563. The sequence continues at coordinate 6,541 of JAFSGG010000028.1, read as the reverse complement.
GAAGCAGAGGTCATAATTTCGACCCGGTCGCCGGTATTCAGCGGCGTATCCAGGGGCACCATTTTGCCATTGATCTTGGCCCCCACGCAGGTATTGCCCACATGGGAATGGATGCGATAGGCAAAATCCAGGGGCGTGGCATCACGCTGCATGGTGATGATATCGCCCTTGGGCGTAAAGAGGAATACTTCTTCGGAAAAAAGTTCCGTTTTCAAGCCTTCGATGAATTCACTGCTGTTCTGGGTTTCCGATTGCCAGTCCATAATCTGGCGCAGCCAATACAGCTTTTTATCCAGATTATCGCTGGCACCGCCGTCTTTATAGCGCCAGTGGGCTGCAATGCCGTACTCCGCAATGCGATGCATTTCCTTGGTGCGGATCTGAATTTCAAAGGGGAAGGGAACTTTACGGCCGCCCACCACCGTGGTGTGCAGGGATTGATACATATTGGCCTTGGGCACGGAAATATAATCCTTGAACCGGCCGGGCACCTGGTTCCACAGCGTATGGGCAATGCCCAGCACGGTGTAGCATTCCGGAATGGTTTCCACAATCACGCGGATAGCAATCAGGTCAAAAATCTGATCAAAAGGCTTATTCTGGATCACCATCTTGCGATAAATGGAATAGAGATGCTTGGGACGGCCGGCAATATCATATTTCACCCCGGCATCATCCAGCTTCTGGCTCAGTTCGCTGATGACCAGCTTGATATTTTCTTCCCGTTCGGCCCGTTTCATGCCCACCTTCCGGGCTACGTCCTGGTACCCTTCGGGGTCAATGTGCCGCAAGGCCAGGTCTTCCAGCTCCTGTTTGATGGTATACACGCCCAGGCGATGGGCAATAGGGGCATAGATATCCAGCGTTTCCCGGGCAATAGCCACCTGCCGGTGCATGGGCTGGAATCTCAGCGTGCGCATATTGTGCAGCCGGTCCGCCAATTTAATGAGCACCACCCGGATATCCCGGCTCATGGCCAGGAACATTTTCCGCAAAGATTCCGCCTGACGCTCTTCCCTGTCGGCAAAGTCCAGTTTATCCAGCTTGGTCACGCCGTCCACCAGCTGGGCCACTTCTTCCCCAAAGTTCTGTACAATGGTATCCCGGGTAACACCTTCGCAGTCTTCCACCGTATCGTGCAGAAGGCTTGCCGCAATGGTGGGCGGGTCAATCATCAATTCCGTCAGGATGGACGCCACATAATTGGGGTGCACAAAATAGGGCTCGCCGCTTTGCCGCTTCTGCCCTTCGTGTGCCTTTTCGGCAAAATGCCAGGCCCGGGTGATCAGGTCGCATCCGCTTTCCCCGAACTCGTACTTCCGTACTCTTTCCAGCATCTGTTCCAACGTCATGCATTCGTAAGCCGAATACGCCATGCTATGCCTCCAATACCCTGTGTATCAATTGATAAAGTGCGCTTTCTTCCGGATCTCGCTTGTGCATGGGCAGCAACCGAACCCGGAAGGGTTCCGCTTCAAATTCTATCAGTTCCATTTCCTCGAATACCGCCAGGGCAAAAGCCCCCTGGGTCCGGGTCACCCCCGCCATTTCCGCAAAAGAAACAATATCCCGGGGCACCTGCCGCATCAGCGTCCGGTAACAGGCGCGCAGTTCCTCTTTCTCCAGCTTCATGGCCGTGAAAAGCTTTTTCGCCGGTGTCCCTTCCCGGCACACATGCACCTGTGCCGACGGGCAAGCCCGCTGCCAGGCCGCTTTTTCAAAAAGCTCTCCGTCGCATAATACCACATGCCGGAACGGTGCGCAAGCCTTATGGGACATACCGTACAACAAAATGGTGTGGTACGCCCTGGGGTCGTCTGCCTTTCCCACGGCAAACACCGCCTGGGGATAGCGCTTGTGCAGAGAAAGTGCCGTTTCCAGGCATCGGCACACCAGCAGTGTGCCCTGGCTTCCCTGCATCAGCCCATCCATTTCCTCTGCAAAAACCGGTATCTCCGCCGGCTGCGCCGTCCGCGCGGAAACTGCCATGGCCAGGGCTTCCTTTGCCATATCCTTCTGCATGTTTTCCGGTTCTGGCGTCATGTATTTCAATTGCATCTGGGCAGTGGTCTTCTCCCGGAATACATTCAGGGAAAGCTGGAATACCAGCGCATACACGCCTTCCTTTCCCTGCCAGTGTCCGCCGCCAAAGAAAATGCCTTTGCGCTGCTGTTCTCCCTGCAGAAATTCACACTGCAGATGCTTTCCTTCAGCGCCCACCGCCCGCAAACTCAGGGCCTTGGCATGCTTGGCCGCAAATACCGGGGACGGGTTGCCCATGCCAAAGGGCTCCAGCAAATTCAGCCGCTGCACCGTTTCCGCCGTCACATCGGCAAAATCCAGTTCACTGTCGCAAAGATACTGCTTCCGGGGGGCCTCCCCCTTCCGCTGGGCTTTCACCGCATCCGAAAGCCGGGTGCGGAATTCGTCCAGTTTTTCTGCAGGCAGGGTCATGCCGGCAGCCTGCCGGTGGCCGCCAAAGCGGATAAACAGATCCTCACAGGTTTTCAGCGCTGCATAGATATCCACACCTGATGCACTGCGGGCGCTGCCCACACAATTTTCGCCGTCCCGGGCCAGGGCCACCGCAGGGTATCCCCACTGCTCCGCCAGCTTCCCGGCGGCAAGGCCCACAACCCCCTTGTTCCAGTCATCGCCGCAGACCACAATGGCATGATGGGTTTGCAAGTCCATCCCGGCCACCTGAGCCCGGGCCTCCTCCACCACGCCATTTTCCAGCCGTTTGCGGCGTTCGTTCAACTCCTGCGCCTGCTTGGCCAGCAGCATGGCTTTGCCGATATCTTTTTCGCAAAGCAAATCCAGCGCAATCCGGGCGCTTTCCATCCGGCCGCAGGCATTAATCCGGGGCGCCAATTGAAAGGCCACCTGCTGGGCATCCGGCCCCTGTTCCAGGCCGGCCACCGCCATCAGGGCTTTCAGGCCGGGGCGTTCTGTCTTCCCCATCTGCTCCAGCCCCAGTTTCACCAGCGCCCGGTTTTCCTGCAAAAGGGGCACCATATCGGCCACTGTAGCCAAAGCCGCCAGTTCCATCAAAGGTTCCGCTTTTTCCGCATCCAGCGCCAGCGCCAGTTTCCATGCTACGCCTGCGCCGCACAGCCCGGCAAAGGGATAATCCCCCAGTAACGGCGATACCACCGCATCAGCACCGGGCAGCACGGCCCCGGGGGTATGGTGATCCGTTACAATCACCGTCATGCCCCTTTCTTTGGCCAGCGCCACTTCGGAAACGGATGTGATGCCGCAGTCCACCGTCACCATCACATCATACTGCCCGGCCAGCTTCTCCGCCGCCTGCATGTTCAGGCCGTAACCCTCTGTTTCCCGGTCCGGGATGTAACAATCCGCCCGGGCGCCCATCTGCCGCAATACATCCAGCAAAAGGGCGCAGGCACAAACCCCATCGCAGTCATAATCCCCATAAATCACAATGCGCTTGTTGCCGGAAATGGCTTGCAGCAATCGATCCCGGGCAACGGCCATATCCTTCAAAAGGAGGGGCGGCAAAATCTGCTCCCGGCAGGGGTGCAAAAAGGCTTCGGCCGCTTCCCGGGTTTCCATACCGCGGGCCTGCAAAAGCCGGGCCATCCAGGTGGGATACGCAGAAAGCCCTTCCGGAACAGCCTGCTGTTCTCTCAAAACAATAGCCTGCATGCCTGTCCTCTCCTTCCGTTTCTATTGGAAAAGCGGGTGCCGGAATACGCATACCGACACCCCACCCATTTATCATAATTATACTATTTTCCGCCTGTTTCCGTCAAGGAAAAACCATTGTTTTTCTGCCTTATTGCAGGTCTGCCACCACCAGCTCCGGCCGGTTGAAAATACGTGGAATGCTCGTGCTCTCCCGGGCCAACCCACGGCTGACAACCATCGTTGTATTTTCCTTCTGATAAAAGCCGCCTGCCCACTCCGGAAACAAACCCTGATCGGGGGTATACACCCCGTTGATCAGAAAGGGAATCCGCCATTGTCCGCCGTGGGCATGGCCGCACAGTGCCAGATCAAAACCATATTCCGTATACAAATCAAAATACTCCGGCCGATGGGACAAAAGAACCGTATAGCCATCCTCCGCCGTGCTGCGCTTCATGCTTTCCAGCTGCATTTCCATTGGCAGATGGTCAAAATTATCCGGGTCATCCGCACCGCAGATGTACAAAACCTGCCCCTTGACCGCCACCCGTTCCACATCCCCTTTCAGGATGCGGATGCCGCAGCCTTCCATAAAAGCTTCCATGGATGCAAAGGCCTCTTTCCCAGCCCAGTATTCATGATTGCCGGCCACATAATAACAGGGGTATTTAGCTGCAATGGCCTGCAAAAACACTTCCGTATTGCGTGGCGGCAACTGATCATCAAAAATGTCACCGCCCAGCAGCACCATATCCGGCTCCGCTTCCTCCACCGCCCGGATCAGCTCCTGCTGATTTTCGCCATACTTGCAGGAATGCAGATCCGTCACCAATACCAGCCGTACCGGCGCAGTGATTTTTTCCGCCCGGATGGTATACCGCTGCACCAGCAAACGGCTGTCCAACGCCAGCATCGCCAGCAGGATCACCGCCATCCCGATGCACAGCCCGATGATTTTTCGTTTTGTTCCGAATGCTTTTTTCTGCTTCATGGTACGCTCCGTTTTCTGAGGTCTCTTTTGTATTATAGCACAAGATTTGGCACAAGAATGTAAATTTTCTTCCATCCTCCTCTTTTACCTGTTTTGAAACTGTGATAGAATAAGGGAAAACACACTGATGAACAAAGGAGATTTTCCGTTATGAAGAAGCTTCACATGGGCGCAGCTCCCTGCGCACTGGATCTGGGCGACGGCAGCGAACGGGCGGAATACGTCAATCAGGATTATATTCTGCACAAGCTGGGCCGGCCCCACCGCGGCGTGAACATTATGTACACCTACTACCCCCATGATCAGGAATGGCCCGCCCGCATTTCCGAAGCCTGGAAAGACAAAAACGTTTCCTTCCAGTGGGATTACCCCTATGACGATTACTTTCCTTACGGCGAAAACGGCCAGCCCTTCGAACAGATGAAGGATATCCGCCGCCACGGTCAGGACGTGCTTTTGACCCTGACGCTGGACTGCGGCTGCACCGATGAAGAGCTGAAGGAAATTGCCCTGCAGCTTAAGCCCTTCGGCCGCATGATGATCCGCATCAATCACGAATGCTGCGGCAGCTGGTTCCAGCACAACAAGCGCTATACCTACCCCGAGGTGGGCGCTTTCTTCGTTCGCTTTTCCAACATCATCAAGGAAATTGCCCCGGATATCCGCATCATTTTCTGCGGCGGCTGGGGCAAGCCGGACGGCCATGTGGAACAGGAAGAGGCTTTCAAGGATTGCTACGCCGTGGCCGATGCCTGGAGCTGCGACGGGTATCTGGCCCTGCACTACGGCTGGCCCTATGATATTGCAGAAGTGGGCGGCGGCAAATACAAGGCCGATTCCGTGGGCATGATGATCGATCAGTTTACCCGCACCTACAAGCGCGCCTGCGAACTGGCCGGCGGCAGCCGTCCCATGGTCAGCGCCGAATTCAATACTGACGGCGACGTCACCGGCCCCCGCCTCCAGGGTGAATCCGTGGTTCGCTTTGCCCATTACTGGCGGGATAACAAGATCGACTGGTTCAAGGCCATCAGCCTGTACCAGTTCCGGGATCGGGGCCGCCTTGGCCTGGAAATTGAAGACCCCAACAACAACACCGTGGGTATTGAACAGCCCATGCTGCGCCAGTACCGGGACGAAGTGCTCCACGATCCCTGGTTCATGCCCCAAATGACAGAAGGTGAAGCAATCTCCTTCCCCGCCGCCCTGCGCTGGGGCAGCAGCGAAGACGCCGACGGCATCGCCATGGATTTGGACTTTGAAGGCAATCCCGAATTCTGCGAAATGACCGTGGAACAGGAAATCGGCCTGATGGTGGAACTGAATGGCCGCTGGTTCTACAAAGCACCCAAAACAAAGACCATCGACCTGATGAGCGCTTTCTTCGATAAGCCCCTGAACGGCCCCTGCAAGCTGCAGATGAAGATTTTTGCACCCCCTGCCGACGGCGTGAACGTGGATGACGGCACCCCCGACTGGACCCGCAATTACCGTACCACCCTGCAGGAGGCCCCCCAAATGCGCATCCGCTTTGAAGTGCCCGGCACCGTGGGCTGATCCATCTCAAAAGAAAATGAAGCAAACACCTCCCCAAAAAATGGGAGGTGTTTTTCTTTGTGGTGGAGGTGATAATAATGATACGGTTTCGTATGGTTGCATTAGGGTTGCATTGGAACTGCAACCCTCGGTGAGAAAAATGCAACCCTCGTAAAAGGAGTTAGACAATTGGAATTTGTTGCTTACACCGGTGTTCCTACTTCAATTAAGTTGCCATCCAAATCGTAGAATCGGACTACTCGTTGCCCCCAGCTGTGAATCATCAAGTGATTGACATATTCGATTTCAGGGTAAAGTGATTCAAGACGCTCTACAAATTGTTCTATGTTGGGCTCTTCA
>JAFSGG010000004.1 GCA_017434775.1 Clostridia bacterium | reverse complement strand
TCCGCTTATGGTGGGTGTAGTTCAGTTGGTTAGAGCGCCAGATTGTGGCTCTGGAGGTCGTGGGTTCGAATCCCACCACCCACCCCACTTTTAGCGCCCGATGCGCATCACGTTGGGGTGTAGCCAAGCGGTAAGGCAAGGGACTTTGACTCCCTCATTCGTAGGTTCGATCCCTGCCACCCCAGCCATTTTGACCCATTAGCTCAGGTGGTAGAGCACTTGACTTTTAATCAAGGTGTCCGGGGTTCGAGTCCCCGATGGGTCACCACCCTTTATGGGTATCCGCGGGCGTGGCGGAATGGCAGACGCGCCAGACTTAGGATCTGGTGCCGAGAGGCGTAAGAGTTCAAGTCTCTTCGTCCGCACCAGAAACACCCTCTTTACATGCGGTAGTAGCTCAGTTGGTAGAGCGCCACCTTGCCAAGGTGGAGGTCGCGAGTCCGAGCCTCGTCTACCGCTCCAATTGCGGGTGTAGCTCAATGGCAGAGCTCCAGCCTTCCAAGCTGGCTACGTGGGTTCGATTCCCATCACCCGCTCCAGCAAATGGAGCGGAGCTTGCCAAAGTAAGCTCCCCCTATGCACCATTAGCTCAGTTGGTAGAGCACCTGACTCTTAATCAGGGTGTCCCGGGTTCGAGTCCCTGATGGTGCACCAGAAAGCACTTGCAAACGCAAGTGCTTTTTTGTTTCCTTTCCGTTCCACGGAGCGTAGGTTGCACCCCCCGCATGTGCATGGTATACTGTTTCCAAAGGAAGTGAAGGACATGGATCGTTATGTGACCGGCGCCGTGATCCGAAAGCTGCGGGAGCAGAAGGGGATGACCCAGGACGAATTGGCCGGGAAACTATTTGTGAGCAGCAAGGCCGTCAGCAAATGGGAAACCGGACAGGGCTTGCCGGATATTACCCTGCTGGAGCCCCTGGCCAGGGCATTGGATATTTCCATGATCGAACTATTTTCCGGGGAAAATGTGCAGAACAATAACCGCAACGCCAATATCCTCCGTTCCAAATGCTATGTGTGTCCGGTGTGCGGCAACGGCATCCTGGCCCTGGGGGAAGCGGTGATCAGCTGCTGCGGCATCACCCTGCCGCCATTGGAGCCGGAAAAGCCGGATGAAGAACATCTGCCGGAAGTATCCATTGTGGAGGAAGAATACTTTGTTTCCCTGCCCCACCCCATGGAAAAGGATCACTTTATCACCTTCATGGCCGCCCTTTCCGATGATGGGATGCAGTTTGTGAAACTCTACCCCGAGGGCAACGCCGAAACCCGGTTCAAGATAAGCCGGGTGAAATGGCTGTACTGGTATTGCAGCCGCCACGGCCTGTTCCGCATGCATGGAAGGAGCCTGATAAAATGAACATTCTCGTCCTCAACGGCAGTCCCAAAGAAAAAAGCGATACCATGCACCTGACCCACAGCTTTCTGCAGGGGCTGAACGAAGATGGGGAGCATGCCATCACCGTCATCGACGTGATCAAAAAGCAGATCCGGCCCTGCATCGGCTGTTTTCAATGCTGGCAAAGGGGCGACGGCAACTGTGTGCTGCAGGATGATCAGAACGAAATTCTGGCGGCTTACCGGGCGGCAGACGTAATCATCTGGAGCTTTCCCCTGTATTGCTACGGCATGCCCTCCCATCTGAAAGCCGTGCTGGACCGCACCATTCCTCTGGTGCAGATGCGGATGGTAGCAGACGGCAACAGGGTGCGGCATGAAACATTGGTCGATTTTTCCAAGAAAAAAACCATTGTCATTTCCGGCTGCGGTTTTCCGGCCTGGGAAGGGAATTTCGACGGGCTGAAACAGCAGTGCAGGGTGTGTTTCGGCAACCCCACGATCCTTTGCGTGCCGGAAACACCCCTGCTCAATACCCCGGAAGCAGCCCCCCTGGCCCGGCCCCTGCTGGATAAATTCCGCCGGGCCGGACAGGAATTTGCCATGCACAGCAGCCTGACCCCGGAAACGGTGGCCGCCCTGGAAACACCCATGATGCCCGGAAAGGATTACATTGCCGCCCTGAACGAACGTTGCTGACAAAAACAGATTCAAAACGGCTGATGCGTTTATGCCTCAGCCGTTTTTTGTAGATTCCCTTCGATATTTCCTGTGCTCATTTCCACCCAGGCCGGGCAGAAACCGCATTGAACGGCTTTGCGAATAACTTGCCGAACAGGCGAATTCCCCGCCATCCAAGGGATGGAATCGCGATGCAATCCGATGTATAATAAAGCCACAAACCAGCAAAGGAGAAGAAAAAATGACGATCATCGGCGAAACCATTGCACGCCTGCGCAAAGAACGCAGCATGACTCAGGAACAGCTGGCAGAGTGCATGGGGGTAACGGCGCAAACCATTTCCAAATGGGAAAACGGCACCACCTGCCCGGATGTGATGCTGCTGCCCGTACTGGCAGATTTTTTCGGCGTAACGGTGGATGATCTCTATGGCAGAATAACGGAGGAAAAACTGATTTATCAGGACGAAGCCGCAGAAGCCGCCATGGAACAGATGCGCCGCATCATTGTGCGCTGCTTTTACGGCGGCAACAGCAAAGCGGACGTGGACGAGCTGGCGGAAGAATTGCGCCATTCGCTGAAGGACGGCGTTTCCCGCAGTGTTATTGAAAGCAGCAACGGCAGCGTTCTCTACATGCGTCAGCCCATCGGCACCATGGCCATCAAGCGGCCGGAACAAGGTTGGAACAGCCTGTTTACCAACGAAAACAACCGGAAAATGCTGCAAATCCTGGCGGATGAAGATTTTCGCAAAGCCATGGCCGTGATCCTGAAAAAACGGATGCTCACCTTCACCCTGCCGGCGCTGTGCAAAACGGCGGATGTGGAAAACAGCCTTCATCTGGAACAAATGGTGAAGGAAAGCGGCCTGTTTGCCTGCAAAACCCTGGCCATCGATGAAAGCACCCTGACCTATTACGAACTGACCCAGGCGGAACAGAAAATGTATTTGCTGTTGGCCGCCCTGCTCTTTGCCCAGGAATATGCCGAATATAAACCCCAGCACCACTATTTCAGCGGGAATACGAATTACTTCACACCATAAAAAATATCTGCAAACCAAATGGAGCACCCGGCTTTCGTCGGATGGTTCCAGGGTGTCAAAAAATTTTTTGACACCCTGCGAATGAAAGTGCGTAAAATGCTCTTTCATTCGATCACATCACATTTACTGTAAAAATGGGTTTGCAGCCTCCTTATGGAAGCTGCAAACCCTATTTTTACGGCCGTAAATTGATAGAGGAAGCGCCATAGGCGCTCCTCGCAGGAGCAAAGCCCCTGCGGCGGATTACATATGAAGGGACTGCAACCCCTTCATACTTCCCCGGAGTAGGTTTTTTGACAGTCTGGAGCATCCGGTTTTCATCGGATGTTCCTTTGCAGTTTGTGGATCTCTTTATTCTTTGGCAATTTCCCCGGCGGACAGTTCCACCCAGGCCGGGCGGAAGCCGCATTTGACGGCGTTGCGGACGGAGGCCACATTGCACCAGGCAGCAGAATAGAAAGGCACCTTGCCGTACTTCAATATTTCCAAAGCCAGGCGGCTGGTGAGCGCCGCAGCAATGCCCTTACGGCGGTAAGAGGGCAGCACATCCACGCCGATTTGCCACATCTCCACCCCATCGGCGCTGCAGGCGGCAAAGCCCACCATTTCGTCCCCCTCAAAGGCTCCGATGCCCAGCACGTCCAGCTGCTTTCTGTCTTCACACAGGGCGTTGCTCCACTGGGGTAAATACAGATCGGCAAAGTCTTCCTGATGCAGCAGTTTCATTTCATATTCGCAGGGAAGGGGCCGCAAAAGCGCCACATCCGGCAAAAAGCAAGCCCCCATAAAGCGGCTTTTCAAGCCATGGGGCAATAAAAGCGCATCCAGTTCATGCAAATTGGGTGTTTCAAAGGCATGACTGGCCGGCACTTTTTGAAGGTAGGTTTCCACAGCCACCTTCACATCTTCCCGCACCGCCGCCACCACGCAGGAGCCGTAGGATACCATCTGGCAAATGTGAGGCAATTTATAATACTTCTTAGCGTCCGGATGGTATTGGGACACTACCACCCGGTTTTCGCTTCCGAAAAAATCTTTCGGATCGCAGCTCAGGTCCACTGCCGATTGCTGCAGGGCGATCTGCCAGATTTTCTTGTTATCCATCCCCATCCCTCCCGGTGAAAAAAAGTTACTATTTGGTGTCACAAAAATTGTATCACAAAATAAAAGCCCCGGCAACCGTCCATCCCCACTTTACGAAACCGGCTTTTTCCCGTATAATGTAGACAGCAAACAAGATAAATAGTTTTTTAAGGAGGAACCCTGTCATGATTTATTATGTGGATCAGGCCGCCCGGATGGAAGGCTGCGGCACCAAGGAACGCCCCTTCCGGCACATCAACGATGCTGCCAAAGTGGCAAAGCCCGGGGATGAAGTGCTGGTATACCCCGGTATTTACCGGGAATATGTGAATCCCCTTTTCGGCGGTACGGAAGAAAACCGCATTGTGTATCGTTCCGTGGAACCCCTGGGCGCCGTGATCACCGGTGCCGAAATCGTTACCGGCTGGGAAAAGGTAGAGGGCACCGTGTGGATGAAGCGCATCAACAACCAGATTTTCGGCGCCTTCAACCCCTATGTGGAAGAAGTGTACGGCGACTGGTACTTTGCCCCCACCGTGCGCCACACCGGCTGCGTCTACATCAACGACCGGGCCATGTACGAAGCCCTCACCATGGAAGAACTCAAGGCCGGTGAAATCTATACCCCCTCCTGGGAACCGGAATATTCCATCTATAAGTGGTTCCCCGTGCAGGACGGCCGGGACACCATCCTCTACTGCAATTTCCAGGACGTGGACCCCAACAAGGAAAAGATTGAAATCAACGTGCGCCGCCGCTGTTTCTTCCCTGAAGAAACGGGCCGGGGCTACATCACTTTCTCCGGCTTCAAGGTAGAAAAAGCCGCCACCACCTGGGCACCCCCCGCTGCGTTCCAGGACGGCATGGTGGGCCCCCACTGGAGCAAGGGCTGGATCATTGAAGACTGCGATATTTCCAACAGCAAGTGCTGCGGCATTTCCCTGGGCAAATACTACGACCCGGAAAACGATCATTACTTCACCACCAAGCACTTAAAATCCCCCACCCAGATGGAGCGCGATGCTCTCTGCCGGGGCCAGTATCACGGCTGGCTGAAGGAAAAGGTGGGCAGCCACATCGTTCGCCGCTGCCACATCCATCATTGCGAACAGACGGGCATCGTGGGCCGCATGGGCGCTGTGTTCTCCCTGATTGAAGATAACCACATCCACAACATCAACGACAT
>JAFSGG010000003.1 GCA_017434775.1 Clostridia bacterium | reverse complement strand
GGGGTTGGAATTGCACAGCACCACTTCATAGCCTTCTTCTTTCAGGGCGAGACAGGCCTGGGTGCCTGCGTAGTCAAATTCTGCCGCCTGGCCGATGACGATGGGGCCGGAACCGATGATCATAATCTTTTTCAAATCTGTACGCTTTGCCATGTCTGTTTCGCTCCTTTATTTCTTTTGATAAACGGCCTTGCCGTCGCATACGGTCAGTATACATTCACCCTGCACTTCCATGCCGGCGAAGGGGGTGGCCCGGCCCATGGAGAGGAAGGTTCCGGGGTCGATCCGATAGCTTTTTTCCAGATCGAACACCGTGAAATCATTGCCGAAGGGAATCCGGAAACGTTCCCGGGGGTTGATGCACATCCGTTCCACCAGTTTTTCCATGGTCAGGATGCCCGGCTTCACAAAGTGGGTGTACATCACGGCGAAGGCCGTTTCCAGCCCCACCACGCCCATCAGACTCTTTTCCAGCCCCCGGCCCTTTTCCTCGGCGGAATGGGGGGCATGGTCGGTGGCGATCATATCGATGGTGCCGTCCAGAAGCCCCTCGATCAGCGCTTCCCTGTCTTCCCGGCCTCTGAGCGGCGGGTTCATTTTGAACCGGCCGTCTTCCTGCAAATCTTCATCACACAAAACCAGGTAATGGGGTCCGGTTTCGCAGGTCACGTCCAGGCCTTGCTTTTTCGCCTGGCGGATCAGCTCCACGCTTTCCTTGGTGGAAATATGGCACACATGGTATTTGCAGCCTGTTTCCTTCACCAGTTCCAGATCCCGCTTGATCTGCCCCCATTCACTTTCGGAGCAGATGCCCCGGTGGCCGTGTTCCTTTGCATACACCCCGTCGTGGATGTAGCCGCCCCGGAGCAGATCGTTCACTTCGCAATGGGCGGCGATGATCTTATTCAGCCGTTTGGCTTCCTGCATGGCGGAACGCATCATGTCGTCGCTCTGCACGCCCCGGCCGTCATCGGAAAAGGCGATGGCATTCGCCGCAAGGCTTTCCATATCCGTCAGCTGCTCGCCCTTTTCCCCCAGAGTGATGGCCCCCAGCGGATACACCCGGATGCGGGCGTTTTCCCGGATCAAACACAACTGTTCCTCCAGATGTTCCCTTGTGTCCGGCACCGGGTTCAGGTTCGGCATGGTGCACACGTCCGTGTAGCCGCCATGGGCTGCTGCCCGGGACCCTGTTTCCATGGTTTCCTTATAAGAAAAACCCGGCTCTCTGAAATGCACATGCACATCACAGAAACCGGGAAGAATAATATGTCCACTGGAAAGGGAAACAGTTTCACCGCCGCAGGAATCAAAAAACAATGCGGCGGTTTCCTTGGCCCGGGTCATCTCGCTCATTGCCCTGCGCACTGTTTTCACCTCCGCATCTGCATAATAAAAGCCTTGTTTTCAGGCAAGGCCGGTATTCGTTTTCAGCCGATTCCTTATCAGCCGTCGGAAATTATACCATGTTCCTCCCCCGCTGTCAAGGCAGAAAGCATGTTCTTTTTGTTTTCATCCTGTATTCTTCACAAGAAAAAACGCCTGCCCATCCATTTTCGGACAGGCAGGCTTTCTACATATTTTTACTTCTTGATGGTCAGGCACTTCTTGCCGGTCAGCTCTTCGCTGCGGGCATCGGGCTGGTAGCCGCCTACGAACAGGGTCGCCTTTTCGCAGGGCAGGCGCTTGCCTTCGTCGTTGACCACGGTGAAGGTGAGGGCGGACAGCTGGATATCCACATCCACGCTTTCGCCGGCCTTCACATACACGCGCTTGAAGCCGCACAGGGCGGGATGCAGGGGCGCATATTCGCTTTCGCACTTCACATACACCTGAGCCACTTCTTCGGCGTCCATCTTGCCGGTGTTCTTGATGGTCACGGTCACCTTATCGCCGTTCAGCTTGGCATTTTCGTACACGAAATCCGTGTAGGAAAGGCCGAAACCGAAGGGATACAGGGCCTTGCCTTCGTAGTAGCGGTAGGTGCGGTTCTTCATATTATAATCGGTGAAGTCCGGCAGGTCTTCTACATTATGATAGAAGGTCAGAGGCAGGCGGCCGGAGAAGCATTCTTCGCCGAACAGGAGCTTCGCCAGGGCCGTACCGCCAGCCTGGCCGGGATACCATGCCCATACCACAGCATTGCCTTCTTCCACCCGCAGGTTGCTGCCGGCGGCCACCACGGTGACCACGGGGGTACCGGTCTTGATGACGGCGTCCAGCACCCGCTTCTGAGCGGCGGGCAGTTCCAGATCGTTCTTGTCGCCGGAGAAGTACTGGTTGCCGGTATCGCCTTCTTCGCCTTCCATGGTGGCGTCCAGGCCCATGCAGGCAATGACCACGTCGGCCAGTTCCGCAGCGGCCACGGCTTCGGCCAGGCGGTCGTCCTTGTACTGGGACAGCACGCTGTCGTTATCCTTGAACAGCTGGGAGCCGGGGGCATAGATCACCCGGGCCTTGCCCTTGCAGGCAGCGCGGATGCCTTCCAGGAAGGTGACGTAACGGGAAGAGGTGCCGTTGTAATTGCCTTCCAGGGCCAGCTGGCTGTTGGCGTTGGGGCCGATGACCAGAATGGTCTTTTCCTTATCGGTGTTGTCGATGGGCAGAATACCGTCGTTCTTGAGCAGGGTCATGCTGCGAAGGGCGGCTTTCAAAGCCACTTCGTCGTGTTCGTCGGTATCGTTTTCCAGCAGGCTGATCTTGTTGAATTCGCAGTTTTCGTCCAGCATGCCCAGACGATACCGGGTGGCGAACAGGCTCACGCAGGCACGGGTGATGTCTTCTTCGGTGACCAGGCCTTCCTGATAGGCTTCCATCATGTGCAGGTAGGTATTGCCGCAGTTCACATCGCAGCCGTTCTTGATGGCCATGGCAGCGGATTCGGGAGCGGTATCGGTGACCATGTGACGGGTGTGGAAGTCCCGCACGGCCCAGCAGTCGCTGACCACATGGCCTTCAAAGCCCCATTCTTCGCGGAGGATGTCCAGAAGCAATGTCTTGCTACCGCAGCAGGGTTCGCCATTGGTGCGGTTATAGGCGCCCATGACGGATTCCACGTCGGCTTCCTTCACCAGCGCTTCGAAAGCGGGCAGGTAGGTTTCCCGCATGTCTTTTTCGTTGGCAATGGCATCAAATTCGTGACGGATGGCTTCGGGGCCGGAATGCACGGCATAGTGCTTGGCGCAGGCAGCCAGCTTCAGGTATTCACCGTCGCCCTGCAGGCCCTTGACGAACGCCACGCCCAGACGACTGGTGAGGTAGGGATCTTCGCCGTAGGTTTCATGGCCGCGGCCCCAGCGGGGATCACGGAAGATGTTGATGTTGGGGGACCAGTAGGTCAGGCCCTTATAGATGTCCCGGTCACCGTGGGAGGAGTTGGCATTGTACTTGGCGCGGCCTTCGTGGGCGATGATCTTGGCAATTTCGTTCAGCGCTTCATCGTCGAACATGGCGGCCATGCCGATGGCCTGAGGGAACACGGTGGCGGTACCGGCACGGGCTACGCCGTGGAGGCCTTCGTTCCACCAATTGTAGGCAGGAATGCCCAGCCGTTCAATGGCGGGAGCGTCATAGCGCAGCTGGCAGGCTTTTTCTTCCAGGGTCATTTTGGCAACCAGTTCGGCCGCCAGCGCACGGGCTTTCTGATGATCCATCATGGTTTTCCTCTCCTTTTTTCTCTTTTCTCTATGATCAGTCGTAAATTTTCCGACATTTTTCATCGGGAATCAGGGTGAAGCGGTAGAAATAAGTGTTCATCCTGTCGCACCAGTTCCGGGCATTTTTCACCTGTTTTTCAAAGCGATCCAGGCTGTGCCGGTATGATTTTTCCGGCAGCTTGCCTTCCATGGCTTTCCAGTCTTCCAGCAGCTTTTCCGACTCTTCCAGGCCTTCAAAATGATCGTCATACAGCCGCTGCAGCATGGTCCTGCCGTCCTGCATCACATAATCATACCGCATGCGGTGGAAGAACAAAAGCATCTTCTCCGGGCAGGTCGCCGGATCGTTATACAGTTTCGCCCATTCTTCCGGGTACTGCTGAATGTAGCCGGTGCCCTTGTCCGTGCGATCAATGCCCACAGCTTCCCGGTTCGCCCGGTGATAGGTGCCCCAGAAATCATATTCATACCCTTCGGCATCGGGGCCGTAATGGGAATGGGGCGTCACCATCCAGCCAAGGCCCAGATTGGCGGTGTATTTTTCGTAGGTGGAACGGGAAGAAAGCATCATCTTTTCCAGCCGCTTTGCTTCGCCAAAATCCGGGCCGAAGGAAAGGCCGATCCAGTCTTTCAGCGTTTCTTCCCCGTTGAAAGCCCTGCCCTGCCAGGCCATGCATCCATAGGCATAAAGGTTCGCCTGGGCCAGGTCATGCCCCGTCCAGTTCTGATCATCCCCCAGGTTGGTCACCGCCACGATGTGGGGCGGCAGATGGGGCAATTGATCCATCACTTCATGCCACATGGGCGCCATGTAGTACAGGTCAATCTGCTGGCCGGTGTATTCCTGAGCCAACTGGAATTCGATGGCCTTGGTGGTAGCCGGCATGGCATACAGCAGAGGGGATACAGGTTCCCGCACCTGGAAATCATAGGGGCCGTTCTTGATCTGCAGGATCACATTATCGTCAAACTGCCCGTCCAGATAGGCATAGTTTTCATAAGCGGCCTTGGGCCGGTCAATGGAATGATCCCGCCAGTCCTGCCGGCAGTTGTACACAAAGCAGCGCCAGATGAGCATGCCGCCGTAAGGCTTCAGGGCCCGGGCTAACAAATTGGCCCCTTCGGCGTGATTTCGCTTGTACATATAGGGGCCGGGACGGAATTCGCTGTCCGCCTTCACCAGGAAACCGCAAAGGTCCGGCACATAGGAATAAATCAGTTTTACCTGCCTGTCCCAGAAGGCCTGCACCCTTTCGTCCAGAGGATCCGCCGTATCCAGCCCCAGGGTCACCGGCAGGGCATAATCCACACTGATGATCAGCCGCACGCCGTACGCCCGGAAAATATCCGCAATCTTTTTTACTTCGGGCAGCAATTCCTCCGTACACAGCCGGTCCGCCGGATAATGCACGTTCACATTGTTCAGGGAAATGGCATTGATGCCCACGCTGGCCAGCATCCGGCCGTAAAAATGCATGCGCTTTTCATCGTAGCAAAACTTGTTTTCTTTGAAAAACAGGGATTTGCCGGCATAGCCCCTCTCCACATGGCCGTCCATATTGTCCCAATGGTTCAGCATGCGCAGTTTGTAGGCAGGCGTTTCTTCACAAACGGGATCCTGCCCCAGATAGTTTTTCATCAGCAGCCGGTAAGCACCGTACAATACACCGCTTTTTCCGCCTGTGATCTGATACCCTTCGCCCGCTTTTTCAATGCGGAAAGCATCCTGCATGCCCTCATCCACCTGAATTTCCGCATCCACGCCCATGGCGGAAAGCTCCGCTGCCGCCGTCTGGGCCGGGGTGCCCGTCATGGGGCCGATATCGCCGATAAAAGGAAGCCAGCATTTTTCAGAAATGAACTGCATCGCCAATCTCCTTTGTTTTTCCATACTTCTATCCTGAATTATAGTCAAATTGTCCTATAACAGCCACTTGTTTCCAATGGAATTTATATCAGAAATTACGGTTTATTCTGCCGAAGGCTCTTGCGGAACTGGGTGGGGGTCACGTCGGTGAGCTGCTTGAACACCCGGTTGAAGGAGGCTACGGAGCCAAAACCGCTGCGGGCCACAATATCCATGATGCTGTTTTCCGGGTCCATCAGAAGCTGCTTGGCCAGGGCCACCCGCTGCTGCTGGATATAGTCCACGCAGGAAACGTCGGCAAATTCCTTGAACATCCTGACAAAATGGGATTTGGAATACCCAGCCACGTTGGACAGCATTTCCACATCCAGCTTTTCATGGCAGTGATTGTGGATATAATCGCACACGCGCAGGAAGCCGTCCACGCTTTTTGCATAGCGCCGGTCGCTTTCGTGGGTGGAGAAAGCCTTGCGGTTCCGGGCCAATTCCACCAGCAGCTGGGTGCACCGGGCGGCAATCATATAATTGAAGAAAGGCGCACGGTGAATGTATTCATCATACATGATGTGCAGAAGCTGCTGGAAAGCGGCGCAGGTTTCCTCCAGCCGGGCCGTCACGGCGCGCACATGCAGGCAGGGGTAAAAATGCCGCAGTTCTTCATAAAAGCCATGCATCTGGTTCGCCAGGGCGCAGCTGACCTGTATAATATAGCGTTCCCCGTTTTCCGGTGCTTTCAGGGAATGGATGACCCCCGGCGGAATGAGCAGAATATCCCCTTCCGCCAGCACAAATTCCCGGCTGTCAATCAGCACGGTATATCCCGCTTTCAGGGGCATGATCAGTTCAATATCCGTATGCCAGTGCCGGGGATAATCCTCCGCCTCACAGTTGCGATAAATCCGAAGCAGCAGGTCTTTCTCAAAATGGACAACCTCTCTCAATCCGTCAAAATCTTCAATCACGGAATGCTTCCTCCTTTCATCGTACGCGGATAATGAATCGATTCAACGTTTTTTCAACGCACAAAACGCCGGAAAGGCAGTGTGACAGCATAGCACAAAGCCGCGCACAATACCACAGCCGCGCCAACGCCCGTGTTCAAACAGCAAGCTGCAATCAAACCGCCCACGCCGCACAAAAGCCCCAGCAGCACACTGATCACCGCATGCTGGCGGCTGGTACGGGAAATATTCCGGGCCGCTGCCGCAGGAAGAATCAAAAGCGCATTGATGAGCAATACGCCCACCCAGCGGATGCTGAGCATCACCGCCACTGCCACCAGGGATACAAAGGCGTATTCCACCCATTTGGTGCCGATGCCGCGGCTCTGGGCCAGGGCCGGGTTCACCGCCGTCATGAGCAGCTTATTGTAAAGCAGTGCCCATAACAGCACCCCAACCGGCAGGGCAATGGCCAGCCAAAGCAGGTCCTGCGGCGCTACCGCCAGCACGTCCCCGGCAAGCAACGCCGAATACCGGGAAAAACTGCCGTCCCGGGACAGGATTAAAAGACCTACCGCAATGCCGGTGGAAGAAAACACGCTGATGATGGTATCCGCGCTTTCGCCGCCGGAGCGGTTGATGCGGCTGATCATCACCGCCCAGATGATGCCGAACACGATCATGCTGATCAGCTCGTTCTGCACCCCCAGCAGCATGCCGATGCCTACACCGGCCAGGGCGCTGTGCCCCAGGGCATCGGAAAAAAACGCCATGCGCCGGTTCACCGCCATGGTGCCCAATAAGGCCAACAGCGGCGTGAGCAGCAGCATGGCCAGCAAGGCGTTTTTCATGAAGGACATGCGGAAAATATCAAAAGGAAGCAGCACATCCATCACGCTATACAGTGCATCCAAGGCCTTTCCTCCCGGTGAAATCAGTTATTTTTCAGGGTATCTTCCAGAATTTCGGCCATGGCCCGGATGTATTTCAGGCAGGGCCGCTTTTCATAAAAATCAGGGGTTCTGGGGGTGGGCATGCTGCCCACACTGCCTTCAGGCAGGCCCAGCAGCTTTCCGCAGTTCAGGGTACCGAACCGGTCCTGAAACCGGAAGCACATCTGTTGCCCCAGGGCGTACACCAGGCTCTTGTTTCCGTAATCTTCCGGGTCGTCATTGCCCAGCACATAGCCCAGCACCACAATGGCGCCGCTGACGGCGCCGCAGGCTTCCCGCATGCGGCACAGGCCGCCGCCCAGCCCGGCGCTGATTCTCATAGCTGTTTCCAGGGGCATCTTCATTTCTTCCGCAAAGGCGCCCACCAGCGCCTGGCCGCAGTTATACCCGGCCCGGAACAGGCTTTCCGCCCGGTCCGCCGCACACATTCTTTCACTCATGTATTTTCACCTTTTTCCATGGGAAATACCTGAAAGGTTTTCCGGAAGGCTTCGGAAGCAAATACTTCTTCCGGCGTTCCGGCGCACAGGATTTCCCGGTTTACCAGCACCACATAATCGGCATACTGCCGCACCAATTGCCAGTCATGGCTCACCATCAGGATACCCAGGTGATGGGTGTGGCGCAAATCATTCACCGTCTGCAAAAAGAGGGATAATCCGTTCTGATCCATGCCAGAAACAGGCTCGTCCAATACCAGCAGATCCGGCAGAGGCATCAGCGCCATGGCCAGCAGCACCCTTTGCATTTCGCCGCCGGAAAGCGTACCAAGCCGCTTATCCGCAAGGCTCACCGCGTTGGTTTCCTTCAGCGCCTGCATCACGGTTTCTTTGGCTTTCCTGCTGTGGCCCAGCCACACCGGTCGTCTGGAAATAGCCGATACCATCAGATCCGCCACCGTCAGGGGCATTTCCCGGTCAAAGGACAATTGCTGAGGCACATAGCCAATCCGGGGCGCCGGAAAATCGTGCCCATGGGCGTCCACATGGCGGATTTTGCCTTCATGGGGCACCTGCTGCAAAAGGGCTTTGATCAGGGTGGTTTTGCCGCCCCCGTTCGGGCCCACCAGCGCCGTCAGCTGGCCGCAGTGGATGTGGAAGCTGACGTCGGACAGCAGGGTATCGCCGCCGGCTGTGACCCCTACCTTTTCCAGCTCGATGCGGCACAGGGAACATTCCCCCGGGTCGTGCACATGCTCATGCTTCATCATTCGTCATCCGCATCCAGATTCATTTCGGGGATATTTTCGGCATCGATGGCCGGCACAGCAGCCGGGTTCATCACTGCGCGCAGGGCCGCTTCAATTTCGTTGGCCAGTTCGGGATGATCCTTCAGGAACTGACGGGTATTATCCCGGCCCTGGCCTATACGCTGATCGTTATAGGAGAACCAGGCGCCGCTCTTTTGGATGATATCCTTTTCCACGGCCATATCCAGCAGGCTGCCTTCCCGGCTGATGCCCTGACCGTAGATCAGGTCAAATTCGCAGGAGCGGAAGGGCGGGGCCACCTTATTTTTCACAACCTTCACCTTGGTACGGTTGCCCACCACTTCGCTGCCGTTTTTCAGCTGTTCGCCCCGGCGCACGTCCAGACGCACGGAGGCATAGAATTTCAGGGCGCGGCCGCCGGGGGTGGTTTCGGGGTTGCCGTACATGACGCCCACTTTTTCACGAATCTGGTTAATGAACAGGGCGATGGCATTGGTCTTGGCCACCACGCCGGTAAGCTTGCGCATGGCCTGGCTCATGAGACGAGCCTGAATGCCCACGAAGGAATCGCCCATTTCGCCGTCAATTTCGGCACGGGGCACCAGAGCCGCCACGGAGTCGATGACCACAATATCAATGGCGCCGGAACGCAGAAGGGCTTCCGCAATTTCCAGAGCGTCTTCGCCGCAGTTGGGCTGGCTGACGTACAGTTCGTCAATATTCACACCCAGGTTCTTGGCATAGGCGGGATCCAGCGCATGTTCGGCATCGATGAAAGCCGCGGCGCCGCCCATTTTCTGCACTTCCGCTACCACATGGAGGGCCACCGTGGTTTTACCGGAAGATTCGGGACCGAACACTTCAATGATGCGGCCCTTGGGAATCCCCCCAACCCCCAGTGCCATATCCAGATCCAGGCAGCCGGTGGGCACGGTATCCACCTTCATGGCGGTCTTTTCGCCCAGCTTCATCACGGTGCCCTTGCCAAATTCCTTTTCGATGGAGGAGAGGGTCATCTCCAGCGCCCGCAGCTTTTCCTGCTGGGTGGATTCCATGTTTTTCACATCTTTTTTATCGCTTGCCTTGCGTGCCATTTGCTTGTCCTCCTCTATAAAAACGTTTATTTATCTTCCATAATCATTTGCCAGCTGTTCATAAAATACTGCACACCGCTGGCCAGGGTCATAGCGGCCATCGCATACATGAGCACGTCCGTCACCCAGATTTTACCCAGTACCATGGCGCTGAGAATGCAGAAAAGCTGCAGGTTGGTTTTGATCTTTCCCAGCCATCCGGCGGCGATCACCACACCTTTCTGGGAAGCCACCATGCGAAGCCCGTCCACCATCAATTCCCGGACCGCCACAATGGCCACTGCCCAGTGCGGAAGCAGGCCGTCGGCGCACAGGAAGATCATGGCGGTGAGCACCAGCATTTTATCCGCCACGGGATCGGCAAATTTACCGAAGGTAGTCACAATGCCGTTTTTCCTGGCCAGATAGCCGTCCAGAAAATCCGTAATGGCTGCCAGGGCAAATACCGCGGCAGAGGGAATGTGCCAGCCGATCGCCCAGAAAAGCAGGCACACCGGGATCAGCGCAATGCGAACCAACGTCAGCTTATTGGGTAAATTCATAGTGTATCTCCTTAACAATTGCCTTTATTTTTTCCGGCGGCCAAAGGTTTTTTTCGCCCAGTCCGCCACCCGGTAAGGCAGCTTCTGATGCTTTTTTAAAAGCACCGCCGCATCCAGTGCCCAGGCATGATATTCCCGGTTATCCGGCTCCTGCCGTACGGCTTCCCGGAAAGCCTGATGAGCGGTGGCATACTGTTCCATGCCCATCATGATACGCCCCTGAGCAAAATACCAGCGATCATCCTTTTTATCCGCCCGGCCCAGTTCCAGCAGCGCCGTTTCGTAGCGCTTCTGGCGGATCATATTTTCCACGGCAGCCAAAGCCTGTTCCAGGGGCATCTGATAATACCCGGCGGGATGATCCGGCGCCATCTTCAGCGCTTCTTCATAGGCCAGGTTCAGCTCGATCAGCTTTTTCTGGGCGGCCTTCTGCTGTTCCGGGTCCTCAAACAGATCCGGGTGGCAAGCCTTCACCAGCGCCCGGTAAGCCTGATGCACTTTGGTTTTATCCGCCTGATAGTCCAGCCCCAGTACTTCAAACGCATTCACGGCCAAACGCTCCTTTCGGCCTGTTGATTAAAGATCTTCCCGTCGGATATCTGCGCCCAGGGACTGCAGTTTGTCTTCAATATGCTCATAACCCCGTTCAATGAAACCGGGCTCATAAATCTCCGTAGTGCCCTTGGCCATCAGCCCGGCCACCACCAGCGCCGCGCCGGCGCGCAGGTCCGTTGCCGTCACGGGCGCACCGTACAGTTCCGGTACACCTTCGATAATGGCCGTCTGATCCACAATCCGCACCTTGGCGCCCATGCGCTGCATTTCAATCAGGTGCTTCAGCCGGGTTTCAAAGATGGTTTCGATCACCACGCTGTCCCCGTTGGCTTTTGTGAGCATGGCGCTCATGGGCTGCTGCAAATCCGTGGGGAAGCCGGGGTATTCCTGGGTTCTGATGTTCACAGCCCGGTGAGGCCGCACGGTGCGCACCCGGATGGCATCATCCATTTCCGTCACCTGCACGCCCATTTCCAACAGCTTGGCCGTCAGCGCTTCCATATGGGTGGGAATGCAGCCCCGGATGGTTACATCTCCCCGGGTAGCCGCGGCGGCGATCATCAGGGTGCCGGTTTCAATCTGATCGGGGATCACGGAATACACGCTGCCGTGGAGGTGCTCCACGCCCCGGATGCGGATGGTATCCGTACCGGCGCCCTTAACGGAAGCACCCATGGAGTTGAGAAAATTGGCCAGGTCCACAATATGGGGTTCTTTGGCGGCGTTATAGATGGTGGTGTTTCCTTCCGCCTTGGCAGCGGCCAGCATGGCGTTGATGGTGCCGCCCACGGTGATGGCGTCAAAGAACACCCCGGCACCGATCATTTTGCCCTTGGCGTAGATCACAGCGCCTTTTTCTTCCACTTCAGCGCCCAGGGTGCGGAAGGCCTTGATGTGCCGGTCAAAGGGGCGGTTGCCAATGGCACAGCCGCCGGGATAGCCCACTTCCGCCCGGCCGCATCGGCCAAGCAAAGCGCCCAGCAGATAATAGCTGGCCCGCATGCGCTGGCTCTGCTGATAGGGCACCTGATAGCTGTTGACCGGCCGGGGGTCAATGGTCATGCGCCGGGCATGGCCGTCGTATTCCACCACAGCACCCAAAGACCGCAGAATATCTACCAGCACCCGCACGTCTTCAATATCGGGCAGGTTTTCCAGCACACATATTTCGTCAGACAGCAAAACGGCAGGAATAACTGCCACCGCCGTGTTTTTACCCCCGGAAACGTAGGTTTCACCCACCAGAGGGATGCCGCCGGTGATCAGCAATTTATAAGAATCCATGCGTGATTGCCTCCTGTTATCGCATAATTCGGCATCATGGTATACCACTTTAAGTATAGCATACCTTTCCTCATTTGTTAAGCATTTTTTGCTGTATACACAACAAAAAAAAGCCGCCGTTTTTCCGGCAGCTTTTTCAAATCAACATTTGCAGTTTTCTCAAATATCACAATAATACAATCCCGGCATTTTCGCAGTTTTTCTTGGTTTCCCGATCCCAGTAGGAGGACTGCACTTCGCCGATGTGGGCCTTGCCCAGCAGCAGCATGCACATACGGCTCTGGCCGATGCCGCCGCCAATGGTGTAGGGAAGTTCTCCGTTTAAAAGCGCCTTGTGGAAGGGCAGTTCCCGGCGCTCATCATGGCCGGAAAGCGTCAGCTGCCGATCCAGCGATTCCGGAGACACCCGCACACCCATGGAGGAAATTTCCATGGCGCAGTTCAGCACGTCATCCCAGAACATAATATCGCCGTTCAGTTCCCAATCATCGTAGTCCGGGGCCCGGCCGTCATGGGGCTTACCGGATTTCAGCTTACCGCCAATCTGCAAAATACCAACCGTCTTGTGTTCCTTCACAAACAGGTTTTCCCGTTCCTTGCCGGTTTTATCTGGATAGAGGTCTTCCAGTTCCTGCGAAGTAACAAAGGTGATTTTTCGCTCCAGTTCCGTTTTCACCTGGGGGTACTGCCACTTGAGCAGATCCAGCGTGACACAAATAGCCGTCACAATGCGCTGCATGGTATCCTTCAGGGTATCCATGGTGCGGTCTTCCTCGGCGATCACCTTTTCCCAGTCCCACTGATCCACATACACGGAATGGAGGTTATCCAGGGTTTCATCCCGGCGGATGGCGTTCATATCGGTATAGATGCCTTCCCCCACCGCAAAGCCGTAACGGGCCAGGGCCAGCCGCTTCCATTTGGCCAGGGAATGCACCACCTGAGCTTCTTCGCCGGTTTCCAGCATGTCAAAGGAGACCGGGCGTTCCACGCCGCTCAGGTCGTCATTGAGGCCGGAGGCACCGTCCACAAACAAAGGCGCAGACACGCGCTTCAAATGCAGCGCATGGGACAAATTTCCCTGAAAGATCTTTTTGATCAGGGCGATGGCTTCCTGCGTCTCATACAAAGACAGGGTGGATTGATACCCATCCGGGATCATGGTGCGGCTCATGAAAAGCGCCTCCTTACAGCGGATAATACCAACAGAATAACAAGGAAACATCGCTTTGTCAACGAAGGGGATGTATTTTTTCCGCATCCTTTTTTCAGCAGAACAAAAGCGCCCCTGCATACCCGGCAGCACAGGCCGCCAGCGCACAGGGCAGGATATACCGCGTCTGCTTCACCCCGGCGGCGGAAAGATACACCGCCACGGTATAAAACACCGTTTCACTGCTGCCCATCATCACGCCCCCCAGCAGCGCTTCCCGGCTGTCCGGGCCATAGGCTGTCATCACCTCTTCCAGCGCCGCCAGAGCAGCGGAGCCGGATACCGGCCGCAAAAACATCAGCGGCAAAAGACCGGACGGCAGCCCGATTTTTTCCGTATAAGGCGCCAGAAAATCACACAACGCCCCCGTCAGGCCGCTGGCTTCCAAGGCCCGTATGGCCCCCAGCATGGCAATCAGGGACGGCAGAATCTGCACCGCCGTCTGCAGGCCGTCCCGGGCACCGCCTGTAAACAGATCATACACCGGCGCCTTTTTCCACGCGCCCATCCCCAGGCACAAAAGCACAAACACACACAGGATCATCTTCTTTTTTCCATCCATTTGCAAAGGAGAATGCCCACCGCCGTGGAAAACGCCGTGGATAAAAGCCCGGGCAGGATCACCGCTTCGGGGTTGGCTGCACCCATAACGGCGCGCATGGAAATGACTGTAGCAGGCAGCAGCTGCACGGAAGAGGTGTTGATCACCAGGAACATGCACAGCGCATTGCTTGCCCGCTCCCCTTCCGCCAGTATTTTTGCCGCTTTTATTCCGGCCGGGGTGGCTGCATTGCCCAGCCCCAGCATATTGGCGGAGAGGTTCATGGCCACATACCCCAGCGCTTCCTCCGGCATTTTCCCCAGCAGCCGGTTCAGCGGCTTTTTCAGCATTCGCATCAACCCCTTTTCTGCACCGCAGCCCTGCAGAATGCCCATCAGCCCCCCAAACACCGAAAGGCTGGCGCAAAGGGAAAACGCCGTCTGTACCCCGTCCCCTGCCCCTTGCAAAAACCCCTGAAACACCTTTTCCCCCTGGCCGGTGATTAACCCAAAAAGCACAGCTGCCCCCAGCATGCCCCCAAATACTGCCTGAAGCACCCAAAAACCCCCTTTATTCACATTTTTTCTTGATAAACGGTATTTATTTCTTGACAAACGGATGTATATTCTTGTACAATTATACACGGATATTAACCTCACAGCAAAGCATTCAGGAGGAATACCATTATGAAATCCACCGGTGTTGTACGGAAAATGGATGATCTGGGCCGCATTGTTATCCCGATCGAACTGCGCAGAACGCTGGATATTGCTCTGCGGGATTCTTTGGAAATCTACGTGGATAAGGACAAGATTGTCCTGCGCAAATTCCATCCCGCCTGCATCTTCTGCAACGATGCACGGGACGTCGTTTCTTACAAAGACAAGTTGGTTTGCAAAAACTGCCTGGAAGAAATGAAGAAGCAGCTGTAATCCCTGCGTCTTCCATACGTATGAAAAAAAGCATGGTGATATCACCATGCTTTTTGATTTTTTTGCCACTTTAAAAGACAAAACCAAACTGGATCCCTTCCGCCACAAACACCGCCAGACAAGCGGAAAGCGCCACCACCGTCAGCGACCGTTTACACAGCGCCAGCACCGCCGCCACCGCCACGCCGCACAGGGCGGACCAGAGACTGGCCGTGGCCGAAAATACCGCCGGAAACGTCATGGCAGCCAGCACCGCATAGGGCACATAGAAAAAGAAGGAACGCCAGAAGCTGGACGTGATTTTTTTCCGGAACAGAGTGAAGGGCAGCATCCGGATGAGATACGTGACGAGCGCCATCACCGCAACATACAATACCACCATGCCTCTCATGCCGCCTGCGCCTCCTCTCCCAGCGGGCGCATCAGCGCCATGGCGGCAGCCGCCGTTACCGCACTGATGATCACCGGAAAGCCTTCCGGCAGCCCATGAAACCAGGGCACAAACGTCAGGATACAGGAAATGCCGGCCGAAAGCAGCACACAAGCCAGCACGCCTTTTTCCGTCCGCATGGGCGGCAGGATGATGGCAATGAACATGGCATACAAGGCCACCCCCAGCGCCCGGGTCACGGCATCCGGCAGGATATGCCCGGCCACCGCCCCAAGCAGGGTGCCCAGCGCCCAGCCGATATAGGGCGCCACCGCCAGCCCGGAAAAATACCGGGCACCCACCCGGTTTTTCTTCGAATACGCTACTGCGTATATTTCATCGGTAATGAACATAGCATAAAACAGACGCTTTAAGCTGGTCATGCCGTCGTCCAGCCGCTGGGTCAGGGAAACGCCCATCAGGGCATAGCGCAAATTGATCACCAGCTGGGTGAGCACCATGGAAATCAGGCCGGTCAGGGTCGCCTGCCCGGCGGATAATGCGCCTTTGAGGATCTGCACCCCGGCAGCCTGGCCGGCAGAGGTCAGGTTGGTCATAGAAATGAGCAGGGTTTCCCCTATCTGCAGCCCGGCGGCTACCGCCAGGATGCCAAAGCCGAAGGATACCGCCAGATACCCCAGGCCAATGGGCAGCCCGTCCCGGAACCCTTCACGGAAGCCATAGGGCGATCCCTGGTTCTGCATGCCATGCTCCTCCTTCAACGCAAAATACAAACGGTATCTTAGCATATTTTCCAACTGCCCGTCAAATCCTGCCGAAAAAGAGCGAAAATCCACTCCCCGGTTCCGTATAAGACAACAAATCCCATGGGTTTGCAGCATTTTTTCCGTAACTTATGGAAAAAAGATTGACTTTTTTCCGTTCCTTTGCTATAATCTTTCACGCTGGATGAAACCCCAGTGTGCCGATATAGCTCAGTTGGTAGAGCGGCTGATTCGTAATCATCAGGTCAAGGGTTCGAGTCCCTTTATCGGCTCCATTTTTTTACCGAGGTGTAGCGCAGCTTGGTAGCGCGTTTGGTTCGGGACCAAAAGGCCGTGGGTTCGAATCCCACCACTTCGACCACAAAAAGAGCACCCCTTGAGGGTGCTTTTTTTGTGGTTTTAAGCCCGTGGATTCGGACACGCGGCCTGTAAGGCCGTGGGGGAGCGAGAGAAGCGGTGCCCCGGTGGGGCAATCGCCGTCAGGCGATAGCGCCTCGAGCGAGTCAGCCGAAACAAGCGGCGCCCCCGGCAGGGGAAGCCGCGCCGATTGAGGCTGCGGAGGAATCCCACCACTTCGACCAACAAAACCGGGATGCCCTTCAGGGTGTCCCGGTTTTGTTTATTCGCATGTGCGGATTGGCATCCACGGCCTGTAAGGCCGTGGGGGAGCGAGAGAAGCGGTGCCCCAGTGGGGCAATCGCCGTTAGGCGATAGCGCCTCGAGCTAGTCAGCCGAAACAAGCGGCAACCCCGGTAGGGGAAGCCGCGACGATTGAGGCTGCGGAGGAATCCCATCCCTTCGACTAACAAAACCGGGATGCCCCAGAGGACATCCCGGTTTTTGTCATTCAAATGTGCAAGGAATCCTCCTCCCCTTGCCTTTCCTCCGCTTTTTCCGTATAATAAATAGGATCAAAAAAACAACCGGGAGGGACGGATATGTTCCGGGAAATGCTGCGGAAAAAGCAGGCGCTGAGCCTGGACGAATGCAAAGAAATACTGAAAACAGAAACCCGGGGCGTGCTGAGCGTGATGGGGGAAAACGGCTATCCCTACGGCATGCCCATGAATCATTTTTATAACGAAGGGGACGGCTGTATCTATTTCCACTGCGGCAAAGCGGGCCACCGGCTGGATGCGCTGAAGGAAAACGATAAGGTCTCTTTCTGCGTGTACGATCAGGGCTTCCGCCGGGAAAATGAGTGGGCGTGGAATGTGAAAAGCGTGATCATTTTCGGCCGGATGGAAGTGCTTTCAGACACGGCGCTGATTATGGACATCTGCGAAAAGCTGAGCTATAAATTCACGGACGATACCGCCTACATTGAAAAGGAATTAAAAGAATCCACGAAAAATACCCTGCTTCTTCGCCTGACCCCGGAGCATATATCCGGAAAGCTGGTGAACGAAGCATGAAAAAGGCGCTGTATATTTTCTGGCAATGCACCTGGGGCTTTTTACAGAGCTTCATGGGCCTGTGCCTGTTTTTGCGGCATGTGAAAGATCCTCACACCTTCTATCACGGTGCCGTGGTAACCCACTGGCAGCAGGGCGGCAGCATTTCCCTGGGGCTGTTCGTATTTGTGGCACCGGGGCCCGGATATGTGTCGCCCAGCCAGGGCACATTTACAAAAGAGGAGCTTTCCTCCCGGCTGCTGGTGCACGAATACGGCCACACCATCCAGTCCTTGGTGCTGGGGCCCTTGTATCTGATCATCATCGGCATTCCCTCCTTCCTCTGGGCCAATACGCCCCGCTTTGCCCGGATGAGGCGTGAAAAACAGTATTCTTATTTCCGCTTCTTCACCGAAAGCTGGGCCAACCTGTGGGGTGAAAAGGTGACCCGGCAAAAATCCATGGAAAAACTGGTTATCAGTTGAAAGGAAACCCTATGAACCTGCATTTTGAATCCGCTCTTTTGCACCGGGATAAAATTGACCCCCTCTTCGTGGCCGCCTTCCCCAAGGAAGAAAGGCCGCCCATATCCCTTTTATACAAGCGCCACCGGCAGGGCAAGGCAGATTTCCGCGCCGTGATGGACGGAGAAACTTTCGTGGGGCTGGTGCTGATCACCGGCTGCGAAACAGTAAAAACCCTGATGTTCTTCGCCATGGAAGAAAACCTGCGGGGCCAGGGATACGGCAGCCGCATTCTGGATATGCTGAAGGAAGAATTCCGGGACGTGCCCTTTTTCCTGTGCGCCGAGCCCTTGGATGAAAAGGCGGATAACGCAAAGGAGCGCATTCGCCGCCTGCAATTCTACGCCCGCAACGGCTTCACGGAAATCGGCCTGCATGTGAAGGAAGCCGGGGTGGAATACACCATCCTCACCCCCGGCACACCCCTTGTGCATGATCAGTACAAGGCCGCCATGCTGCCCTTCTTCGGGCGGCTGCGGTACCTGCTCATCTGCCGGAAAGTCTGATATTTTTTGCTGTTTTTACTTCCATTTCGCTGCGGGTTGTGGTATGATGTGCGGCGGAAAACATCATCCTTTTGCAAAGGAGCATTTTTTATGAACTGGGCATTGATCGGTTACGGCGGCATGGGCCGCTGGCATGTGCGCACGCTGCAAAGCATGCCGGAACATTTCACCATCTGCGGCATTTACGATATTGACGAAGAAAAGCGCATCCAGGCGGAAAAGGACGGCCTGCACGCCTATCCCACCCTGGATGCGCTGCTGAACGATAAAAACGTTGAACTGGTGACCATCGCCACCCCCAACGATTGCCATCGTCCCCTGGCCATCGCCGCCATGGAGCAGGGCAAGCATGTCATCAGCGAAAAGCCGGTCACCCTGTCCAGTTTGGATCTGCAGGCTATGATCGACGCCTCCCGGGAATATGGCCGCATTTTCTCCGTCCATCAGAACCGCCGCTGGGACGAAGATTTTCTGGTGATGAAGAAAATCTATGAAGAAAACACCCTGGGCCGGGTGTTCAATATCGAAAGCCGGGTGCATGGCTCCCGGGGCGTGCCCGGGGATTGGCGCAACCGCAAGCTTCCCGGCGGCGGCATGATCCTGGACTGGGGCGTGCACCTGCTGGATCAGATTTTGCAGATGGTGCCGGAAGACGTGATCAGCGTTTACAACATCAATTCCCATGTGACCAACGATGAAGTGGACGACGGCTTCAAGGCCATCATCACCTTTGCTTCCGGTCTCACCGCCCATGTGGAAGTGGGCACATCCAATTTCATCAACATGCCCCGCTGGTATATGCAGGGCGAAAACGGCACCGCTATCATCAACGATTGGGCACTGAATGGCGAAATCGTGATGGTGTCCGATTGGGAAAACCGGGACGCCGTGCCCGTGGTCACCGCCGCCGGGCTCACCAAAACCATGGCTCCCCGTACCGATGATACCATTCAGCACTATCCCCTGCCTCCGGTGGAAAGCGACGTGAAGGATTATTACCGCAATATCATAAAAGCC
The DNA here is from genome assembly GCA_017434775.1 of Clostridia bacterium. Classification (GTDB taxonomy): domain Bacteria; phylum Bacillota; class Clostridia; order Christensenellales; family Aristaeellaceae; genus RUG563. The sequence goes on along the minus strand of JAFSGG010000003.1, from coordinate 469 downwards.
ATCCGCGGCGAGGAAAAGCAGCTGGTCACCCATCCCCAGATGATGCGCGTTATGCGCCTGATGGAAGCCTTGATGCTCTCCGCTGAACGCAACGAAGTGATCCACTCCCGCATCTGAATATACCGAAAAGGAGGAGCTTGCCCCTCCTTTTTGTTTTGTTCTTATCCTGTTGCAAAGGGGAACCGTTTGTGGGAGTTCACCCCACGCCCCACAAGGGACGACGTTCCGCAACCTCAATCTACGCCTTGGTCGCTGGCGCTCCCAATGCTTGTTTCGGTTGATTCATTCGGCTTCCTGCGGCTTTCAGCCGCTCCCTCCACAGGAGGGCCGGTCGCCTCATTCACCCTTGACCCATCCGGCGGATGGAGTGGACGGTTCACACAAACCATGTGCCGCCGAAGCTGGGGAACATATGTGGGGTTTCACCCCACACCCCACAAGGGGCATCGCCCCTTGACCCATCCCTCGG
>JAFSGG010000027.1 GCA_017434775.1 Clostridia bacterium | reverse complement strand
TGATATAAAAGGGAAGAAAAACAGCAAATCTCCAACGGATAAACACACCTTTATCTCTTCCAAATTCATGTACTAACTAAATTCTGCATTCTTAATTCTGAATTTAAGTCATCCTCCACGGGCAGGCGGCGGAACGCCGCCTGCCGGATGCATAGCATCCGGGGAAAACAGAGAAACGGCGAAGGAGAAAACTTGTTTTCTCTCTCGCCGTTCTCTTGTTTTCATTGTGCCCGTGGAGGCGTTGATTTGCGTTGTGTGAGCACAGGGCTTCCGAAAGAAAGAAGGACGGCCTATGGCCGCCCCTACGGTGTCCGTTTCCTTTTGCTTCGAACGGAAACATGTTTGTTCTGTCATGAAACTGTATCGCGGAAAAGGTGTTCCGAGGACGCTGTCCTCGGGTGCGGGGTTCAGAGGCTGCATAAGCCCCTGAACCGGCTATCAAAACCTCACTTCCTCAGCCCGAAAATTTCCTCTGCTAAAGCCAGGGTTTGTTCCGGTGTGCGGTTTTCGTCCCGAAGCAGAACGGGAAAGCCGGAATGAAGGAGTGCTTCGTAATTTTCCGGCGAATTAATGAGAGTCAGGCCCTGACGGAAATTATCCAGCGCGGCCTGGGGGTCTTCCTCCTCCAGCATCAGCTGATAGAGGAACTGCTTTTCCTTATCCGGCCGTTCAAAGAAGCGATTGACCGAAATGGAAGGATCCGAGAGCATGATGAGCACATGGCTTTCATCGCTGATGTCCTTCAGGGTTTCCACGGAAATATTGGTATCCACAAAGACAGGCTTGCCTTCCTTTACGATCTCCTCCAGCATGCGCAATTCCAGAATTTCGCATTCTTTGGCCACATCGCGCACCCACCTGGCATATACTTCCGGCGTGCGGCGGATGAAGAGATGCCAGTCTTCCAGATCCCGGGTATAGGTGAGGTTGGGAAATTCATTCTTATCCAATTCCGGCAGCAGGGCATCGTGATAGTTTTCCTCACAGGCAATGCCGTCGTACTTTCTCGCCAGCGCCTTCACCAGGGTGGATTTGCCGGCATAAGCCGTACCATTGACAAAATAAACCCGTTCAAATTTCATATTTTTTCCTTTCGTTACAGTTTCAACTGACTGACGGCATTTCGCCAGGCACTCTGAAACGCCCGGAGGGTGGGATAGCGATCCAGAGGGTTTTCCGCCGTGGCCTTTGATGCCACATGAAACAACGGTTCCGGCCCGTTCCAGTTTTTCTTCCGCCGGTCCATATTATCGCCAAAGATTTCGAAGGCCAGGCTGGCCAGATTGAACATGGTGGTGCATTCCGTAATGGCCTCGCCCCCCATAAATTCCTCCGGCGCCATGAACCGGGCGGAGCCGAACATACGGCCCCGGTCATTGACCGCCGGCTTTTTCCGGTACAGATCCGCATCGCACAGCACCATCTGTCCTGTCTGCGGATGGACCAGCAGGTTTCCGTCGTAAAAATCCACCGCCACATAGCCTTTTTCTGCCAGAAGCACATGCAGATCAATGATGCCGTCCAGCATGGAAAGAATCTGCCACAGAGGCAAGGCCTGCAGCCGGGCTTTGTTTTCGCCGCCCGGACCGTCCCGCAGGATAAACCCCTCCTGCCAGGCAAAAACCGCCGCATAGCCGTTATTTACGGGCCCATGGGCCAGTAAATTCACCAGCGCCGGATGCCGCACTTCATACAGGGGCATGGCCTGCTGCAGGGTATAGGCTGCCTCTGCAGGGGTACCATCATAACGCAGGGTATGCGCGCCGGCGTATTTGACAAACAATTTGCCCCAGGGTCCTTCCACCCCAAAGCACAGATTGCCGGAAGGCTGCTGATCCCACACTTTGAAAACCTTGCCGTATTTTTTCAGCCAGCCAAAGTCCTCCGGGGCAGCCAGTTGAAAAGAGACGCCGTCCAGAATGCAGTTTACCGGGTGACTTGCTTGATCCATTTCTCCCCCCTGAGCCTGATAAAGGCAATGATCCATTTAAAGCATTGATCGATACGGGTACACAGGAACACAATGGGCAGCCTGATTCCCTCCGGAATGGGCAGCACAAAGGCCGCCAGGTACGTCAGCGGCAATACCACCAGCCAGCCGCAGATCAGGTCCACCAGCATCACAAACCGGTTATCCCCAGCCCCCCGGTTGATCCCCACAAAACAGGAAGCGTGATAGCTGGTGCCCATGAGGGTAATGGCGCCAATGAAAATCAGAGTATCCGCCAGTTTCACCGCATCCGCCGTCTGGCCGTACAGGCTGATGAACGGCAAGCGCAGCAGGATCACAATTCCTGCCATCACCACACCGATGATGGCAAACAGGGCCTGGATGGTGCGGCTGTAAGCATGCACCTTTTCCATATCCTTTTGCCCCACGGCTTTGCCCACCATCACGCAGGCGCCGCCGGCCAGGGCAAAGGTAAACATGGTGCCCAGGTTCATCATGGTATCGGTTATGTTCACAGCGCTCATCATGGCAGCCCCCAGATGGCCGATGATGCTCATTTTCATCAGTCCCACCAGCGCCCACTGGGCATCGGTAAAGCCTACCGGGCCGCCAAAGCGCAGGTAATCCTTCCAGGCCCATTTTTCGTGATGCAGAAGATCTTTGGGCTGGATGGACAGCGCTTTTTGCCTGTGGAAACAATACACCCACACCACAACAAACTCAATCACCCGGGCCAAAACCGTAGCAATGGCTGCACCTTCCACCCCAAGGGAGGGAATGGGGCCAAAACCGAAAATCAAAAGGGCGTTGAGCACCACATTGGAAAGCAGGGAAATCACCGCAGCGAAAAGCGTCACTTTCACCACTTCCACACCCTTGAGACCGCCCACCAGCGCACTGGTGAGCCCAAAGGGCAAAAAGGACAGGCAGGCAATGCGAAGATACGAAACCGCCACCGGCGTCAGGCTCTTCAGTTCGGGATCCAATACCAGCGATACCACCGTTTCCGGTATCAGTTGAATCATCAGAATACACAAGACGGCCACCGTCAGCCCCATAGCCACCGCCACGGAAAATACCCGTTTAATTGCCGTATGATCCTTCTTCCCCCAATACTGGCTCACCAGTACCACCGCGCCGCTGCCAAGGCCGTTGAGGGCGGCAATCACAAAGGTGGAAATGGAATTGGCCTGGGACACAGGAGCCAGAAAGGCCGCATCATACCGGGAAATCATCACGTTATCCGCCAGCATCACCAGCAGGGATAAAAGCGCCTGCAAGGCAGAGGGCAGGGACAGGCGCACCATGGTGCGGTAAAAAGCCCTGTCCCATACAAAAATCTGTTTCACGATGCTATCACCAAACTTTTCCTTATTCTTCTCCATTATACTGCATATTTCCTGCGCTGCAATGACAAAAGAAAAAGAATACGGCGTAAATTTTTGCGAATTTTCTCCGGTGGGGAAGGAAAAGCTGTTTTGTTGTGTTATAATGATGGAGAAAATCACCACAATGGGCAAAGGAGGGGTAGAAAATGAAGAAAAAACATTGTATAATAGCATTGGTATGCTTATTATGCTTGGGGATTTGCGCCTTCGTTTTGCTCAGGGTTTTCGGCAATACACCGGAAGAGCCCACACTGCCGCCCATAAGCCCGGTTCTGGAACAAGCATCCCAAGGGCTGAACGGCTATACCGTCACCCTGAAGCTGGATGCCGATGCCCACACCCTGTCTGTTACGGAAGAGATTGCTTACCATAATACCACCGGCGATTCCCTTTCTTCTCTGGTGGTGCGGCTGTGGCCCAATGCCTTTGCCGCGGAAGATACCAGCCCGGCTGCTACGGACGAACTGTTTTCCGCCGCCTATCCCAATGGCTTTTCCTCCGGCTTCGTGCTACTGCACGATGTGAAATGGAATGGAAAAGCAGCAGCTTACCGGTATCTGGACGATGCCAAAACCGTGCTGGAAATTCCGGTGGATACTCTGGCCCCCGGAGAGGAGGGCAAGCTGTACATCCGCTGCGTGGTGCAATTGCCCAACTGCGCTTACCGCACCGGATACGCAGGCGATGCCTGGATGCTGGGGAATGTGCTGCCCATCCTCTCCGTTTACGAAAACGGAGCCTGGCGGCAGGATCCCTATACCCCCATCGGCGAACCTTTCTACGCCGAATGCGCCAATTTCTCCCTCACCCTGCATCTGCCCGAAGGGTATGTGCCGGTATGCTCCGTTCCCCTTGCTGAAACGGAAAGCGGTGTATGGCAGGGCAAGGGGCTGGCCCTGCGGGATGTGGGGCTGTGCGTATCCCCCGGGTACAAAAAAGCAACGTTCCTTGCCGGAAACACCAAAATAGCGGCCTATGCCCGGGATAAAAAAGGTGCAGAAGCTGCCCTCTCTTTTGCCGTGAATGCCCTGGAAACCTACGAAAGCCTTTACGGCGAATATCCCTATCCCCTGTTCAGCGTGTGCAGCGCCGCTTTTGCCCCCGGGGCCATGGAATACTCCTGCATGGCCATGGTGGATGAAGCCTATTTTGCCGAAAATCAAAGGGACACCCTGGAACTGATCATTGCCCATGAAACGGCCCATCAGTGGTTTTACAGCCTGGTGGGGTCGGACAGCGTGAACCAGCCCTGGCAGGATGAAGCCCTGTGCGAATACGCAGCACTGCGCTATGTGGAAAAGCGGTACGGCCAAAGCGCCTTCAATACCCTGCGCTACTACCGGGCCGATGCGCCCATGATGGAACGCGTCCCCGGCGGACTGACCCCGGCTACCCCCATTGATTCTTTTTCATCCCTGATGGATTACCGAACCATCGTATACGGCCGGGGCGCTTCCATGATGCTGGCGCTGGATATGTTTGTGCCCGGCGGCATGGATGCTTTCCTGAAAGCCTATGTACAGGAATATTCCTTCGGTATTGCCGGCCGGGAAAGCTTTGAAAACAGCCTGAATGCCTATGCCGGCAAAGATGCGTCACCGCTCCTCCTGGATTATCTGGACACGAAAATAAACGAATGAACCACGAAAGAAGGTTTGCCCTATGAAAGCGCAGGATTGCTGTGTGCTGATCCCTTCCCTTTCCCCGGATGAACGCCTGCCTCAGTATGTGGAAGAACTGCTGAAAGCGGAATACGGCCTGATTCTGGTGGTGGACGACGGCTCGGCTGAAAAGTATCAGCCCATTTTTGATCGTCTTGCTAAGATGAACGGCTGCCATGTGCTGCACCACGACGTGAACCACGGCAAGGGTCAAGCCCTGCGCACGGGGTTTGAATACATCCTGAACCATACAAAAATTCAGGGCATCATCACCGCCGATGCGGACGGCCAGCACACCGTGCCCGATACCCTGAAACTGACGGAAACCCTTTCCGAAAAGAAAGAACTGATTCTGGGCAGCCGGGATTTTTCCGGGAAAAACGATCAGATTCCTTCCAAATCCCGCTGGGGCAACCGCATCACATCCTGCGTGTTCCGGGTGCTGTACGGCCAGTGGCTGCCGGATACCCAGACGGGGCTGCGGGCCTTTGGCCGGGAATTGATCCCCGCCATGCTGAAAGTGAGCGGCGATCGTTTTGAATACGAAATGAACCAGCTCATCTTCTGCTCCAATCAAAAAATCCCCATGACCGCCGTGGGCATTGAAACGGTGTATCTGGATGATAACAAGAGCAGCCATTTCCATCCCGTTCGGGACAGCATCCGCATTTATAAGCTGCTGCTGGGTTCCTTCCTGCGCTACAGCGCCGCCAGCATTGTTTCCTTCCTGCTGGATTATCTGATTCTCTCCCTGCTGATGTTCTGGATCTTCAAAGATCAGCCGGACATCATGTTCCTGGGCATTCCCTTCAGCGTGAAGGCCCTCATTGCGGCCCCCATTGCCCGGCTGTTCAGCGCTCCGGTGAATTTTCTGCTGAACAAAAACTTCGCCTTCCAGGTGAAGGAAAGCAAGGGCGCTGCATTCCGCTATTTCATTCTGGCCCTGTGTTCCATCGTGATCACCACGCTGCTGTTTGGCTGGCTGGATCATTTCATGAACACCCCCTTCCTGCATATTCTGCTGAAAGTGGTCATTGATGTGGCCATGTATGTGATCAATTACCGCATCCAGAAGGCCTGGGTATTCCCGGCCGAAAAAGTATAAAGGAGGCATCTTATGAAACTGCCCGTCCGCATTGTGCTGGCCGTGCTCTGCGCCGCCATGATCCTGGCCATGCCCTTCGCTGTTTCTTCCCCCAAGCTCCTGAGCGAAGCCAACGATTATATTTCCACCGGGGAAACCTATGCAGTGGAAACCGAAGAAGAAGGCCTGCTGCGTTTCCTCTTCCCGTCCGCCTGCGCCGAGGAAGAAACCGTACATTATGAACTGCCCTACGATTTTGAAGCTGCTCCCCAGCCCGATCCTGCCGGCTATACCGAAAATGGTTATTCCGATGCTTCCATCACCGTGGAAATGGAAACCCGGGAAGAAGACGGCGTGATCTGGCGCATTGCCTATATTGACATTCAGGATCCTTCCCAGATCCGCATTGCCCTGGCCGGTGATTTTAACAAAAAGGGCATCTATACCTCCACCAAAACCGCCACCGTCAAGGCCATGGCCAATAAAAGCAACGCCATCGTGGCCCTCAACGGCGACTATTTTGCCGATGATCAGGTAAAGCGCAGTTTTGAATTCCGTATGTTCAAGCCCGTCAACGATAAGGTGCCCAAGACCAACAAAACCAAGGACATCCTCATCATCGACGAAAACGGCGATTTCCACACCTTCATCAAATCCCAGGGCATTACGGTGAATAAGAAAGCCAAGCTCAACGATTCCCTGCAGGATCATATCACCGCAGAGGGCGTGGAAGGCCGCATCCTGCACGCCTTCACCTTTGGCCCGGCCCTGGTGCAAAAAGGCGAGCTTCTGCAGGTGGATACCGGCTACGGCTATAACCCCAACGGCCGGGAACCCCGCAGCGCCATCGGCCAGATGGGCCCGCTGAGCTATGTGCTGGTGGTAGCGGAAGGCCGCGGCGACAGCGTGGGCGCTACCCATCAGGAAATGGCGGATTTCATGTTCCTGCTGGGCTGTGAAGAAGCTTATAACCTGGACGGCGGCGGCACCGCAGCCATGTACTACCAGGGCGAATATTATAACGACCTGGGCGGCAGCGAACGTTCCGTCAGCGATATCATTTATTTCGCCAGCGCCGTCACGGAGGAATAAACCATGTATCTTTGGGAAGAAGCCGATTATATCGCGCTTGAATATCAGACCATAGAAGACACCCTGTCCCACGGCATATATACCTACGGCCTGTTTGCCGCCCTGGGCGCTGCTGTGATGATGCTGGTAATGTACGCCCTGATGGAAGCCAAAAAGATGCCCAAAGGCGCTACCGCCCTGACGGGGGTGCTGTCCATCTTCTTCGGCGCCGTATGCAGCAAGCTATTCTTCGCCCTGTTCAATCTGGATGGGCTGAGCATCTTGGGCAAACTGCGGCCGGATATGTTTTCCGGCGGCGGCCATTCCATGATGGGTGCGCTGTTGGGCGGCTTTGCAGGGGCCGCACTCTCCGGCCTTTTGCTGAAAAAGCAGTCCCTGCGCTGCATGGATATTTTCGCCTGTGCCGTGCCTGCCTTTATCCTGTTTGCAAGGCTGGGCGAACAGTTTGACCTGGACGGTGCCTTTGGCATCAGCCGGCCGCTGAACCACCCTGCTTCCGTCCACTGGCCTGCCTTCCTTTTGCAGCAGGATGATTACGCCAATTATCTGCTGGTGTACAAGCTGGAAGCCATCGCCGCCGCACTGATTCTGATCGTGCTGATTCTGGATCTGCTGCTGCATAAAAATGCAAAGCCCGGCAACACCTTCATCCTGTTCCTTTTGCTCTTTGGCGGCAGCCAGGCCCTTCTGGAAAGCCTGCGGCAGGATAAACACATGACGCTGTCCTTCGTGCACCTGCAGCAGATCATGGCCATCCCCATGGTGATCGGCGGTGTGATGATGGCTGCCCGGCGTGCCGGGAAAGACAAACGCTTCCTGTGGAAGCTGGCCGGCGGCCTCGCCTTGGCCACCCTGCTTGGCATTCTGCTGGAACTGGCCATTTACCGGCCGGATATGGTCATTGAAATGGATATTTACCTGATTTATATCATCTTTGCACTCCTGATGGCCGTGCTGGTTTATCTGGGGCTGCGTCTTCGCAAAGGAGGAAGCCTGATTCCATGGAAAAAGCCCAAGTAGACCGCATTAACGAACTGGCCCGGAAAAAGAAGACCGTGGGCCTCACCCCCGATGAAGTGAAGGAACAGGAAGCCTTACGCCGCCAGTACATTGACGAATTCAAGGCCAACCTGAAACTGACGCTGGATTCCGTCTATATGGAACAGGAAGACGGCTCCTACAAAAAGCTGGAACAGAAGAAAAAGCCCAATTAAAACAAAAGTCCTGCGTTTGTGCAGGGCTTTTTTATGGAAAAAACCGGGCAATATCCACCGGTTTTTCGTTTTGGTACAGGGTGACACATACCAGATTTTCGCCCTCATAGGGCACATAACCGGCAGCTTCTCCCAGTACGCTCCCCTTTTTCACCGTCTGCCCGTCCTTTATTTTCATCGGTACCACGCCCCGGTATCGCAGGCGAAAGGATGCATTTTGCAGCCACACCGTTTCTCCGTCCACGGAAACCATGCCGTCAAAGGCGGCAAACACTTTATCCCCCTTTTCAGCATAAAAATCCGTTCCGGGGTGCAGGGCATACAGATGAAAATCCGGGAAATACTCCGCTTCTTCCGAAAAACTGCGCACCACCGCATCCGCTGTTGGTGCTGCCATGAAAACCGGCGCCGGGGATGCCGTCACAGATGCCAGCCGCTGGGCTCCGTCCACATGGGCCGGGGATTCCCGGGCAGATAACCGCTGCTCATCCCTTGTCCACAGGGCGGAAAGCAGCACCGCCATCACGCAAACAACCGCCAGCCAGTAATGACCCGTGTTCTGGAAAAACACCCGAATCTTTTTCATACGCCCTCCCGGCAAATAAAATGACAGGCCCCTGGCCTGTCTTTATCTTTCCCTGTTACAAGGGGCTTATGCGCCCCGGACCCCGGCCGGGGATCACCCGGTAAAAGCCGATCAGATTGCCCGGATTATTGCGCCGGTATACGTCCATGACCCGCGCCGCATCCCCCAGTTCAAACCGGACGGATAAGCCGCACCCCACCTGCACCTCCCGGGGGGTGGAAATCACCTGGGTATGGATGCCGTTTCGCTCCAGCGCCCCGGCAAAACGCAGCACCTGCTGCCGGGAACGGAATGCCCCGATGCCAAATGCTTCTTCCATGGCATATGCCTCCTTTCCTTCTCATACAATGTATGGCAAAGAAAGGCCGATGGTGCAGGGAGGAAATGCCGTGATTTATCTGGATAATGCAGCCACCAGTTTTCCCAAGCCCCCGGAAGTGGCCCGGACGGTATACGGCGTGATGGAAAAAATCGGCGGCAATCCCGGCCGGGGCAGCCACAAAGGGGCGCTGGCCGGAGCACGGATTCTGGAAACCTGCCGGGAAAGAACCTGCCGTCTTCTGGGGGCAAATACCCCGGAGCAGATCTTTTTTGCCCAAAGCGGCACCGATGCCCTGAACATGGCCATCAAAGGCTTCCTGCATCAGGGGGATGAGGTGATCGTATCCCATCAGGAACACAATGCGGTCATGCGGCCGCTGATGGGCCTGCAGGACCGCAGCCTCATCCGGGTGCGGATGGCGGAGCCGGACGAAAAAGGAGTCCTTCCTCCCCAAAGCCTGCAAATGCTCATTACCGGCAAAACCGCCCTGATCATCCTGAACCATGCCAGCAATGTAACCGGCTGCCTGCAGCCGGCAGCCTCCCTCATCCGCTTTGCCCACGAAAAAGGAATTCCCGTGCTGCTGGATGCTGCCCAGACCGCCGGCACGGAAGATCTGTCCTGCCTCCAGGCTGATATGATTGCCATGCCAGGCCACAAGGGGCTATTGGGGCCTATGGGCACCGGGCTATTGTACGCCGCACCATGGATCGAATTGCGACCTTTCCGGGAAGGCGGAACAGGTTCCGCATCCGAAAGCCTGCGCCAACCGGATCTGCTGCCCGACCGCATGGAAAGCGGCACCCATAACCTGCCGGGCATTGCCGGGCTGTGCCAGGGCATCCATTTTGTGCTGCAGCACCGGCAGGAAATCCAAGAATACGAGCATCATCTGGCCCGGCATCTGGAAAAGGAACTGCGGAACATGCCCCATGTGCAGGTAATGGGCCATCCGGACAGAGAAAGCACCGCCGTGGTTTCCTTCAATATCCGGGGAAAGGATGCCGGGGAAGTGTGCGATCATTTGGGCAAACTTGGCTTTGCTCTGCGGGCCGGCCTCCACTGTGCACCCACCATCCACGCTTTCCACGGCACCCAGGGCGCCGTGCGGGTAAGCCCCGGGCTGTACAACACCCTGGATGAAACGGATGCCTTTTTGCTGGCCGTATCCAAAATACAATAAAAATGCAATATTTTCATTTCCGGCAGGATTTTTGACTGCAAAGAAAGAATTTCACCCATACTATCCATACATGCGCAAAAAGGAGCCGAAGGCCATGAACATCCGGAAAATGAAAGAAAACGAATCGCTGCTGGCCTATGTACAGATCGTGCTGGGCTGTCTCATCGGCGGCGCAGCATACCCTTTGTTCCTGGTGCCCAATCAAATTGCCCCCGGCGGCCTGACGGGCGTTGCCACGGTGCTCAATTATCTGTTCGGTTTTCCGGTGGGCCTCACCAGCATGCTGATGAACGTGCCCCTGTTTATGTTCGGCTACAAAATGCTGGGGGGCACCTTCGCCTTCCGTTCGCTGATTGCCACGGTGCTTTTTTCCCTGTTTATTGACCTTTTGAAGCTGCCGCCGCTGACAGATGATATGCTGCTGGGCTCCGTATACGGCGCCATTGCGCTGGGGGTAGGTCTGGGGCTGATTCTGCGGGGCGGAGCCACCACCGGCGGTTCGGATATGATTGCCAAAATGGTGCAGCGGCACATTTCCTTCATGACAGTGGGGCTCACCCTGTTCATCATCGACTGCATGGTCATCCTGCTGGCCGCCTTCACCATGAACACCCGTGCCGCCCTGTATTCCCTGATCTGCATCTTTGTCAGTTCCAAGGTAATTGATCTGGTGCTGGCCGGCATCGGCTCTGCCAAAATGTGCTTTGTGGTCAGCAGCCAGTCCAGCCGGATTGCCCGGCGGATCATGGAAGAAATGGACCGGGGCGTCACCATCCTGCCGGCCATCGGCGGTTATACCGGCAAGGAAAGCCGGGCCATCATCAGCGTGGTGGATCACCGGGAAGTAATCGCCGTCAAGCGCATTGTGCGGGATGCGGACGAAAAAGCCTTCATGTTCATCACGGATACCCATGAAACCCTGGGGGAAGGTTTCGCCAGCCTCAGCGACAAAGCAGAAAGTTGATTTTCCCGGCCAGCTATGCTATACTACCCATGTTTTTCATTATTATGTCAGGATGGTACTGAGTCATGATCAAAACCGGTATTTACCGCACAGCCCTTTTGCTGCTTGCTTTTTTCCTGTTCACCATGGCGGTGATCAATGTGGATGTGCAGCCCATCGGCCCGGAAGGCAGTCCGGTAGGCTTTGCCGGCCTCAACGGAGCAGTGCAAAATGCATTCCCGTACAGCGAATTTTTCTATCAGCTGACCACCTATCTTGGGTATCTGGCGCTGCTTGCGGTGCTGGGGTACGGCGTACTGGGGCTTTTGCAGCTTATCAAACGCCGCAGCCTGAAAAAGGTGGACAGTCAGCTGATGGCCCTTGGCGCATTTTTTGTGCTGATGCTCCTTTGCTATGCTGTTTTTGAAAAACTGCCCGTCAATTATCGGCCGGTGATTCTGGAAGAAGGGCTGGAAGCCAGCTATCCTTCCTCTCATACCATGCTGGCCCTGTGCGTGTTCGGCGCTATGATGGTGCCCTATCCTCAGCTGATTCCTGCTGAAAAGCTGACTTTTGTGCGTGTAGCCGCAGCCTCCCTGATGGTGATTTCCGTGGTGGGGCGCCTGCTCAGCGGCGTACACTGGCTGACGGATATTGTGGGCGCCATCCTGCTCAGCGCCGCACTGCTTTCCTTCTACTGCATGCTGCTGCAGCTGAGCCGGCTGCGGAAAAAAGCCGCTTCTTCCCCCACATATGAAGAAGGCAACTGGAACGACAGCACGGACGACGGCTTCGGCGATCTGTTCCGCGATGAATAAAGGTTTTTCAGCCCGGTAGAAATACCGGGCTTTTTTCATGCCGAAAAAGGAAAAAGCTTGACAATTGGGCTCAATCAGCCTATAATTCGGAACATCAGCATAGCCTGCTGCGCTGCGTTCAGGGGATTGTCCGCAGCGTTTTTTTCAATCAAAGGAGGAGTAACGATGGGTTTACAGGAATTGTTCGGCAGTATGGTATTCAATGATGACGTCATGCGCCAGCGGCTGCCCAAGGAAACCTACCGTGCCCTGCACCGCACCATCGCCGAGGGCCGCAGCCTGAACATGGAAGTGGCAAGCGTTGTGGCCAACACCATGAAGGACTGGGCCATTGAAAAAGGTGCCACCCATTACACCCACTGGTTCCAGCCCATGACGGGCATCACCGCCGAAAAGCACGATTCCTTCCTGACCCCCATGGAAGGCGGCCGTGCCATTATGGAATTTGGCGGCAAGGAACTGGTAAAGGGCGAATCCGACGCTTCTTCCTTTCCCTCCGGCGGCCTGCGTGCCACCTTTGAAGCCCGGGGCTATACCGCCTGGGATCCCACTTCCTACGCCTTTATCAAGGATCATACCTTGTATATCCCCACCGCATTCTGCAGCTGGGGCGGCCATGCGCTGGATAAAAAAACCCCCCTGCTGCGCTCCATGGAAGCGCTGAACCGGCAGGCCAAGCGCATCCTGAAGCTTTTTGGGCATACGGACGTGAAGCGGGTCACCGCCACCGTAGGCCCGGAACAGGAATATTTCCTCATCGACCGGGACCTGTACCGCCAGCGCAAGGATCTGATGTACACCGGCCGCACGCTGTTCGGCGCCCGTCCCCCCAAGGGACAGGAACTGGACGATCACTACTACGGCAGCATCAAAAGCCGGGTAGCCGCCTTCATGCGGGATGTGGACGAAGAACTGTGGAAACTGGGCGTTTCCGCCAAGACAGAACACAACGAAGCCGCCCCCTGCCAGCATGAACTGGCCCCCATCTTCGCCACGGCCAACATCGCCTGCGACCATAACCAATTGACCATGGAAGTATTGAAGCGCACGGCCCACCGCCATGGCTTCACCTGCCTGCTCCACGAGAAGCCCTTTGCCGGGGTCAACGGTTCCGGTAAGCACGATAACTGGAGCATGCAGACGGATACCGGTATGAACCTGCTGGAGCCCGGCGAAACCCCTTCCGAAAACGCCCAGTTCCTTTTGTTCCTGGTAGCCGTCATCAAGGCGGTGGATCTGCATCAGGATCTGCTCCGCTTCTCCGCCGCCAGTGCCGGCAATGATCACCGCCTGGGGGCCAATGAAGCGCCGCCGGCCATCATTTCCATGTTCCTGGGGGATGAACTGACGGATATCCTTCTGTCGCTGGAACAGCACAAAGCCTATGTACCCGGGGAAAAGATGCAGATGAACATCGGCGTCAAAACCCTGCCCCCCATCCCCAAGGATACGACGGACCGCAACCGCACGTCCCCCTTTGCCTTTACCGGCAATAAGTTTGAATTCCGCTCTGTGGGCTCCAATATGTCCATCGCTTCCGCCAGCACCATCATCAACGCCATTGTGGCCGATGTGCTGCAGGAATTTGCCGATATCCTGGAAAACGCAGCCGACCTGCGCGCCGCTGTGGAACAGATTGTGGTGGATACCATCACCAATCATAAGCGCATCATTTTCAACGGCAACAATTATGCCCCTGCCTGGAGGGAAGAAGCCAAAGCCCGGGGACTGATGGAACTGCCCACCACCCCGGATGCCGTGCCGCATATTCTGGCCGAAAAGAACATCGCTCTTTTTGAACGGCAGAAGGTGTATACGAAAGAAGAAGTGTACAGCCGCTACGAAATGGCGCTGGAAAACTACAGCAAGCGCATTGCCATCGAAGCCCACACCATGCTGGAAATGACGGATAAGCAGATCATTCCGGCCATCATCACCTATTCCCGGCACATTGCCCGGGCGGCCAACGAAAAGAAGGCGTTCCTGCCCGATATTGACCTTTCCTGCGAAGAAAAGCGTCTGCGCCGGCTGACGGAACTTTTGAACGGCATTTCCCGGATGAATGAACAGCTGGACAGCCTGCTCACCCAGGTACCTCAGGATGTGGAAATCCTGGAAAAGGCCCTTTATTACCGGGACCGGGTGTTTGCCCTGATGCAGGAAATGCGCACCCTGGTGGACGAAGCCGAAACCATGGTGGACAAGGCCATCTGGCCCTTCCCGGATTACGGCGATCTGCTGGTGACCAAATAAAAAACAAAACGGCGTTGTCAGGAGGTATGATGTAAAGGAAGGAGTTATCCTACACTTTGCATCTTGTAAATAACGAAACCGCAAGCCTTTGTTGGCTTGCGGTTTTGTGTACTGCTGTGATAGAATGAAAGCGACAAACTTGAATTTGATGAGGTAAGACAAATGACCATCCAAACAGTTGAACAAAACAACATAGTATGTGCTGTTATAAACAGCGATAAAAAAGTATTTACAGATGCACAGTCTGCACTTGATGTGCTTATGACTGCAAAGTATGATGCAGGCACAAAGAATATCGTAATTGACAAAAAACTAATCGTTGAGGACTTTTTCATCCTC
>JAFSGG010000026.1 GCA_017434775.1 Clostridia bacterium | reverse complement strand
GTTTTTGCCACCATCGCCGATAAGGATAAGGCAGAAGCCCTGCCCCTGATCCGCCGGTTCTACAACCTGGGCTTCAACATCGAAGCCACCATCGGCACCGCTAAATTCCTGAAAGAAAACGGCATCCGTACCCATGTACTCCGGAAGCTGAACGAAGACAGCGATGAAATCTCCGAAGCGCTGCGCCAGGGCCACATCGCCTATGTGCTCAACACCAAGGACATCGCCTCGGTGGATCAGGCCAGCGATGGCTTTGAAATCCGCCGCCTGGCCACCGAAAACAATGTGACCATGTTCACCTCCCTGGATACCGTGAAGGTGCTGCTGGACGTGCTGGAAGAAACCACCTTCCGGGTATCCACCATCGACGCATAAATCATGCAGAATTAAGAATTCATAATTCAGAATTGAGATGGTTTTGATTCCTGCTGTGCGAAGGAGGGCGTGGAGAAAATGGAAGAGAATGTGATCGTTGTCAAAAGCAAGGCTTTTGCGCTGAGAATCATTCGCCTGTATCAGAATCTTCAGAAGGAACACGAATTCACGCTCTCAAAACAAATGCTGCGCAGCGGCACATCGGTAGGCGCCAATGTAAAAGAAGCCATCCGGGCATATTCCCGTGCGGATTTCTTTTCAAAGATGAACATTGCTCTGAAAGAGGCAAGCGAAACGGAATACTGGCTGGAACTGCTTTTTGAAAGCGGATACATTACAAACGAAACGGCTTACAAAAGCATCTACCACGATTGCCAGGAAATCATCTCCATCCTTGTCTCCATCATCAAAACCCGGGAAAACAACAAAGATGTGAACACACAACAAATGGTTTGATCATTGGTAAACAAAATTCTGAATTCTTCATTCTGAATTCTGAATTAACCCAAAACAAGACAACAAAGGGGTAATGCAGCCATGAAACAATCCCTTTTCACCATCCTCACAAATGAGCCGCTGACGAAGGACGTTTTCCGCATGGTGCTGGCAGGGGATACATCTGCCATCACCGCCAGCGGCCAGTTTGTGAATATTCAGCTGGATGGGTTCTTCCTGCGCCGGCCCATTTCTGTGTGTGATTATGACGAAACCACCCTGACCCTGGTATACAAAGTGGTGGGGCAGGGCACGGAAAAAATGAGCGGCATGCAGTCCGGCGAAAAGCTGGATATCCTCACCGGCCTGGGCAACGGCTACAACCTGGAAAAAGCAGGGGACAAGCCGGCGCTGCTGGGCGGTGGCGTAGGGGTTCCGCCGCTTTACAACCTGTGCAAAAAGCTGATCGCCAAGGGCGCCAAGCCCACGGTGATTCTGGGTTTCAACAAGCAGGACGAAATCTTCTATGAAGAGGAATTCAAGGCGCTGGGGGCCGAAACCATCGTCACCACGGTGGACGGCAGCTATGGCGTGAAGGGCTTTGTCACCGATGCTCTGAAGGACGTGGAATACACTTTCTTCTACACCTGCGGTCCCGAACCCATGCTGCGGGCCATCGGCAAGGCAGCCAAAACCTCCGGTCAGTACAGCTTTGAAGAACGCATGGGCTGCGGCTTCGGTGCCTGCATGGGCTGCAGCTGCAAAACCCTCACCGGCAACAAGCGCATCTGTAAGGAAGGCCCGGTTATGGAAAGCGAGGAGATCATCTGGTGAATACGAAAGTAAATTTGTGCGGCATTCAGCTGGATAACCCCGTCATCCCTGCCAGCGGCACCTTCGGCTTCGGCTACGAATTTGCCGAAATTTATGATATCAACGTGCTGGGCACCTTCTCTTTCAAGGGAACCACCCTGGAACCCCGTTTCGGCAATCCCACCCCCCGCATTGCGGAATGCACCGCCGGCATGATCAATGCCGTAGGCTTGCAGAATCCCGGCGTGGAAAAGGTGATTGCGGAAGAATTGCCGAAACTCAAAAAATGCTTCCACAAGCCTGTCATGGCCAACGTCAGCGGCTTTTCCGTGGAACAGTATGTGGAAACCTGCCGCCTGCTGGATAACGAGGAGCAGGTAGGCTGGCTGGAAGTAAACGTGAGCTGCCCCAATGTGCACGGCGGCGGTATGTCCTTTGGCACCAGCCCGGAAGCGGCGGCGGAAGTGACCAAAGCTGTGAAGAAAGTTACCACCAAGCCTGTTATCATCAAGCTCAGCCCCAATGTGACGGACATTGTCTCCATCGCCAAGGCCTGCGAAGATGCAGGGGCCGACGGCATTTCCCTGATCAACACCCTGCTTGGTATGCGCATTGACTTAAAGCGCCGCAAGCCCATCATTGCCAATACCATGGGCGGCTTTTCCGGCCCGGCCATCTTCCCGGTGGCGGTGCGGATGGTGTATCAGGTATCCGGCGCGGTGAAGATTCCCGTCATCGGCATGGGCGGCGTGCAGTCCGCCCGGGACGTGATTGAAATGATGATGGCCGGGGCTACGGCGGTGCAGGTGGGGGCCATGAACCTGGTGAATCCCTTCGCCTGCAAGGAGATCATTGAACAGCTGCCCGTGGAAATGGAAAAGCTTGGCATCGAAAACCTTTCCGACATCAAGCGCATCTGACGCTTGCAGATATACATCAAAATTTCAAGGAGGACACCCATCATGGCAAAGGACGTCATCATCGCTCTGGACTTTGAAAATAAGGAAAAGACTCTGGCTTTTCTGGATCAGTTCACCGGCCGCAAGCCCTTTGTGAAGATTGGCATGGAGCTGTATTACAGCGAAGGCCCTGCCATTGTGAAGGAGATCAAGGCCCGGGGACACAAGATTTTCCTGGACCTGAAACTGCATGACATTCCCAACACCGTGAAAAAGGCCATGAAGGTGCTGTCCAAACTGGATGTGGATATGACCAACCTGCACGCCGCCGGCACCATCGCCATGATGGAAGCGGCCAAGGAAGGCCTGACCAAAGAAGACGGTACCTGCGGTGTGCTGCTGGCTGTGACCCAGTTGACCTCCACTTCTGAAGAACGCATGCAGCAGGAACTGCTGATCAACGAAACCATGGAAAACACCGTGAAAAAGTACGCCCAGAACGCCAAGGCCGCCGGCCTGCCCGGTGTGGTGTGCAGCCCCCTGGAAGCCAAGCTGGTCAAGGAAGCCTGCGGCGACGATTTCCTCACCATCACCCCCGGCATCCGCTTTGCCGACGGCGATGTGGGCGATCAGGTGCGCATCATGACCCCCGAAAAGGCCAAGGCCGCCAGCGACTACATTGTGGTGGGCCGCCCCATTACCGCTGCAGAAAATCCTGTGGAAGCCTATAATCGGTGCGTCCGGGAGTTTCTGGGGGAATAAGGAAATTAAGAATTCAGAATTCAGAATGAAGAATTGAAAGTGAAATGATTCATTCTGAAGGGAAAACGATTCTTATTCCAAATCGTCAAAAGTATAAAAATTCTTAATTCTGAATTCTTCATTCTGAATTACCGAAAGGAAGTGCTGGTTGTGGCCGTTCAGCTTCTTGAGATCAAGAAAGAGCATTGCCCCGGCATGCTGCTCATTGGCAAGCGCTACACAAGCGGCCCCAACTGGGGGGAATGGTGGGCAAACGATTGGTTTTCCAAGCTGGAAGAAAACCCGCGCCATGCCATGAACGAGGATGCCTTCATCGGTGCCGTGCGCATTGTGGAAGGCAGGCCTGAATACTGGATTGGTATGTTTTTCCCCATGGGTACGAAAGCGCTGGAAGGGTTTGAAAGCGTGGAGATGGAAGAAACGGATTTTGCCGTCTGCTACCTGTATGCCAAGGAAAACAGCAGCGAATTTTATGCCATGGAAACCCATGAAATGTGTCTGAATGCACTGAAAGAACAGGGGTTCATCCGCCGGGAAGACAGCTGGTGTTTTGAACGGTATCAATGCCCCCGGTTTACCATCCCCGATGAACAGGGCAATGTGATTCTGGATTACGGCATTTCCGTTCTGTAAGGTGGAACGTTTCGGATGCCAAATCACAAAGTAACAAAAATTCTGAATTCTTCATTCTGAATTCTGCATTACCTGAAAGGAGAATATATCATGGAAGCTTATAAGCATGAGTTTATCGAATTTCTGGAAGGCGCCGGCGTGCTGAAGTTCGGCGATTTCACCGCCAAGTCTGGCCGCAAGATTCCCTATTTCATCAATGCCGGTGATATCAAGACCGGCGACCAGATTGCCAAGCTGGGTGAATTCTACGCCCGGGCTTATCTGGAAAAAGTGGGCAAGAAGCGCACGGTGCTCTATGGCCCCGCCTACAAGGGTATTTCCATTGCCGTTTCTTCCGCGGTGGCCCTGTCCAAGGAAGGCCTGGACGTGCCCTTCTTCTTCAACCGCAAGGAAGCCAAGGATCACGGCGAAGGTGGCGTATTTGTGGGCTATGTGCCCAAAGCAGGCGAAGAAGTGGTCATCGTGGAAGACGTGATCACCGCCGGTACCGCCATCCGGGAAAGCATGGCCATCCTTTCCAACCTGGAAGATGTGAAAGTGGCCGCCACCTTCATCATGGTGGATCGCAAGGAAAAGGGCAAAACCGAAAAGAGCGCCATGAGCGAAGTGGAAGCGGAATTCGGCTTTCCGGTGTACGCTGTGGTGGATGTATACGACATCATTGAATACCTGGAAGAAGACGAAAAGAACGCTGAAAACGTGGCCCGCATCCGGAATTATCTGGCGGTGAACGGAGCGAAAGCATGAAACATCTGATCAATATTCTGGATCTTTCCGTGGAAGAGATCAACGAAATGATCGACCTGGCCGATGATATTCTGGCCAACCCGGTGAAATATCAGGACGTATGCAATCATAAGATCCTGGCCACCCTGTTTTTTGAGCCTTCCACCCGCACCCGGCTTTCCTTTGAAAGCGCTATGCTGTCTCTTGGCGGCAAGGTGCTGGGTTTCTCCGAAGCTTCCTCTTCCTCTGCTTCCAAGGGGGAAAGCGTGGCGGATACCATCGAAGTGGTTTCCGGTTATGCGGATATCATTGCCATGCGCCATCCCAAGGAAGGCGCGCCCATTGTGGCCAGTGCCCATGCCTCCGTGCCCATTATCAATGCCGGGGACGGCGGCCATTTCCATCCCACCCAGACCCTGACGGATTTGATGACCATCCGCCATGAAAAAGGGCATTTTGACAACCTGACCATCGGCCTGTGCGGCGACCTCAAATTTGGCCGCACCGTTCATTCCCTCATCGGCGCCATGAGCCGTTACCCCGGGGTGAAGTTTGTGCTGGTGAGCCCGGAAGAATTGAAACTGCCCAGCTTTGTGAAACAGGAATACATCAAGGATAAGAATATTCCTTACGAACAGTACACTTCCCTGGAAGATGCCATCGGCCAGATGGATATCCTGTACATGACCCGGGTGCAGCGGGAACGCTTCTTCAACGAGGAAGATTACCTGCGCCTGAAGGACAGCTACATTCTGGACACGGAAAAGCTGAACCTGGGCAAGGAAGATTTGTGTGTATTGCATCCTCTGCCCCGTGTGAATGAAATTACCACGGCTGTGGATAAGGATCCCCGCGCCTGCTACTTTAAGCAGGCACGCTATGGCCGCTTTGTCCGCATGGCGCTGATCATGAAGATGTTGGGGGTGGAAGCATGAATATCGACAGCATCCGCACCGGTTATGTGATTGACCATATCACCGCCGGCAAGGGCATGGAGCTTTACCGCCTGCTGGGTCTGGAAGGCCTCAGCTGTCCCATCGCCATCATTCAATATGCTCCCAGCGGCAAAATGGGCAAGAAGGATATCATCAAGATCGATGCCGATATGCCCCTGAATTTTGACGTGATCGGCTTTGTGGATCCCGGTGCCACGGTGAACATCATCCGGGATGGGGAACTGGTGGAAAAGAAGATCCTCGATATGCCAAAGACCCTGCGCAATGTGGTCAAGTGCAAAAACCCCCGGTGCATTACGTCCGTGGAACAGGAACTGGACCATGTGTTCCGCCTGACGGACAAAGAAAAGAAAGTTTACCGCTGCATTTATTGCGATACGAAAAACGGCTGATTTTCAACACCGGGAAGTGCTGATGAAATTGTAAATAAGTGGATTGAAAACCGGCGCTTTGCTTGACAGTGCAGAGAAAACACGGTATAATGAGATACGTGGTGGTATGCATTGAATCCATGCATATACGCTGCGTATCTTTTCGGTTTATGCAGGATGATCACCGGAATGCAGAAAAGGAGTATACATGGCAAACGAACACCGAAAGGAAGTATCCAAACGGCAATTGTTGCTGGCTGGTATCGGGCTTGTTGCAGTGCTGGTGCTTTTATATGTGGGCACCAACTGGCTGGAAAAAAGCCAGCAGCTTCCGGGGGATGCGCCTTATGAAGCTTATATCCCGTCCGATGCGGTGGAGGTGGATGGCCGGCATTATCTTCCCCGGAACGACGTGCTGTCTCTGCTTTTGTATGGGATGGTGCCTGGGGAAGGGGGGCAGCCGGACCGGGTAACTTTCGCCCACCTGATGATCATTGATCATGAAAAAGAAAGCATTTGCTACCTGCCGCTGAGTGAGCTTTTGCAGGGTAAGACTGTAACGCCGGATCAATTGAAAGAAAAGGCGTTGGAATGGCTGCCGCTGAGCCGGGTGGATTTTGTCATCGGTGCACAGGCCAACAATGTGCGCGCACTTTTGCAGCTGGCGGCGGATATCAGCGCGGACGTGCTGGAAGACGGCCAGGCCATGGCCATCCCGGAAGACCCGGCGATGCAGATGCTGCAATTGATCCGCCTGGCAGCCCACATGCAGAATGCGGATGAAAAGGATCTTTTGCAGCTGATGAACGCCCTGGAAGAACACCTGATAACCGATATGGCCACCGGCCGGATGGTGAATGAATTGTGGAAGAGCCGCAAATACCTGTTCCAGGGGGAACGGGGGTTGTGCCCGGAAATGCAGGGGCATATACAGGATATGCTGAACCTTTTCTGGCGGCCGCTGGAATAAAGAAATAATGACAGAATGTGAATGGGAGAAGAGAGCATGTCTGAACAGCATCTGAGAGTGCAGGAAACTGCTGAAAAGGAAAATCAAGCCGAGGTCACGCGGGAGATTGATCTGGCGGAACTGGCGTACCGCCTGCTGATGAGCTGGAAACTGATCCTTTGCTGTGTGCTGGTTTGCGCAATTGGGTTTGGGGTGTACAGCACCTTCTTTGTGACCCCCATGTATGAAGCAACAGCCACGGTTTTCGTGCTGGGCGACAGCGATGCCATCCTGAATCTGTCCGCCATCCAGACGGGCAACGCCCTGACCCAGGACTATATCAAAATCCTGGAAACCCGGGAAGTATTTGAAAGTGTAAAGAAAAAGCTGAATCTGCCCTATTCCTACAGCGAAATGCGGAAAATGCTTTCCGTTACCAATAAGGACGGTACCCGGATGCTGGATATCACCGTGCAGTCTTCCAAGCCGGCGGAAGCGGCGGATATTGCCAATCAGTATGCGGAACTGGGCAGTGCGCGGATTGCCCAGATCATGGCCATCAATAAGCCCAGCGAGGTTTCCCGGGCGCTGACGCCGGTGAATCCCGTAAGCCCCAATAAAGCACGGAATGTGGTGCTGGGCGGCATTCTGGGCGGCGTGCTGGCTTGCGCCTATGTGGCCATCCGCATGATCGCTGATGATAAATATAAAACGGTGGATGATATCCGCAAGTATACCGGCCTGATTACTCTGGCGGTGGTGCCTGTGGAACCCAGCGATGAACAGCAGAACAACAAAAACAAGCAGCGCGCCAAGGCAAGGAGGCAAGCATGAAGAATATTGAAATCCGCCGGTTTGCTCCTTTGAGTTATGCAGGCCAGGAAGCCATCAATACGCTGTGTACCAATCTGACTTTCTCCGGCGAAAATATGAAGCGTATCATGATGACCAGTACCCACGCCTCCGAAGGCAAGTCCTTCCTGACCATGAACGTGCTGCGCACCATGGCCAAGATCGGCAAGCGTGTTGTGCTGGTGGACGCTGACCTGCGCCGCAGCTACATTGCTTCCCGCTATGGTTTCTTCCATGAAGACAGTGAAAACCAGTGGGGTCTGGCGCATTTCCTGGCCGGTATGGTCAATGTGCCGGATATTGTGTATTCCACCAATCTGGAAGGCGTGTATGTGGTACCTGTGGGCCGCACGGTGAGCAATGCGCTGCCCCTGCTCAATTCCAACCGCTTTGATCTTTTGCTGCAGCAGCTGGCTACCCAGTTTGATTATGTGCTGGTGGATGCGCCGCCTGTGGGCACGGTGATTGACGCTGCCCAGATTGCCAAATCCTGCGACGGCACGCTGCTGGTGGTGAATTACAATTCCGTTCGCCGTCAGGAGCTGATCGACGTAAAGGATCAGCTGATGCAGACGGGCACGCCCATCATCGGCACCGTGCTGAACATGGTGGAATTTGATACGCTGATGAGCAAGAAGTACTACTACAAGTCCTACTACGCACGGGATGCGTATGTGAAGGGCGGCAAGAAAAAGGCGTCGAAATCCAAATGAGCGGTTTTTTTGACATCCATTCCCACTTTCTCTATGGCGTGGATGATGGTTCCAGAACAGCGGAAGAAATGCAGGCCATGCTGGATGCCGCCTATGAAAACGGCATCCGCAGCATCATGGCCACTCCCCATGTAACGCCGGGCATCCATCCGGTGGATGAAGATAAGATTGCCCTGCATCTGGAACAGGCCCGGGCTTATTGCCGGGAAAAAGGCTATGATATGCAGCTCTTTTCCGGGGCGGAGATTCTCTATTCTCCGGCGATGGAACGGTTCATCGAAGAAAGAAAACTGCCTGCATTGGCTGGCTCGGAAAGCGTGCTGGTGGAATTTTCGCCGGACGTTGCCATGGACGAACTGGACCGGGCGGTGGAGCATATGGATCGGGCGGGGTATACCGTGATCCTGGCCCATATTGAACGGTATTTGTGTCTGTGCCGGGGCAAGGCCGCCTGGCAGTTCCGGGAAAGGCATCCCCGGGTGCAGTA
Source organism: Clostridia bacterium (assembly GCA_017434775.1). GTDB lineage: Bacteria > Bacillota > Clostridia > Christensenellales > Aristaeellaceae > RUG563. Next base: position 55,406 of record JAFSGG010000026.1, on the reverse strand, counting down.
TCAGGTGAATGGCCGCACGCTGATCAATCTGCATGGTTTTTTTCAGAAAAGGCTGATCAAAGCCTGGCTGAAAGACCGGCTGATTCATTTTGTGGGTTCGGATGCCCATCGGACGGATTGGCGCCGGTTCTGCATGCGGGAGGCTTATGAAAGCCTGCTCACCTTGACGGATGAAGATTATGCCAAACGTCTTGTGGGTCTGCAATAATCGATATTCAGCTGCCTGTGAATAACGGGCAGTTTTTTCTTTGGAAGGCAGAGGGTTGTTTGTATCTGATTCTCCCTTTCCCTGTGAACTTGAAAGGGCATCGGTATTTGTGGTATAATACAGCGAAGCATAGTGAAAGGAAAGAAGAACATGCAGGAAGATGCTTTGCGCAATGCTATTGCACGAAACATTGCTTTTTTCAGAAAAAACGGCGGCCATACCCAGGCGGAACTGGCGGAGAAGCTGAATTACAGCGATAAATCCGTCTCCAAATGGGAGCGGGCAGAAGGCGTGCCGGATATTTATGTATTGACCCAGATTGCGGAATTATATCAGGTATCGGTAAATGATCTGATCCGCCTGGATGAGCCGCAGTTGCCGCGCCGTAAGCCCAAAGTGCTCATTTTGCTGCTGTCCCTGGGGCTTGTGTGGCTGGCGGCTACGGTGCTGTTTTTTGCACTGATGCTGCTGTGCCCGGGTATGCCGGGTAAATGGCTTTGCTTTTTGTACGCCGTGCCGGTAAGCGGTATTATCCTGACGGTGTTTACCTGCCTGTGGTGGCAGCTGTGGAAGCGCTGCATTTCGGTATCGGTGATTATATGGGGTCTGGCAGTGTGTATTCACCTGACACTGAATTTGCCGGTCAGCTATATGATTTATGTGGTGGCCGGGGTGGTGCAGCTGTTGTTCATTCTGTGGTTTCTGCTGCTTTCCCGGCAAAAGCGATAAATACAGACGAAAAATTGCGGGCAGGCGTAAGCGTGCCCGTTTTCGCATTTTGGGAACGCACAATCTCTGTGAGGAAATTATTCTTGATAATATGGGTGACACACACCACAAATGCGGAAAAATGAAACGAATAACGACGTGCAAATACCACTTGCGAAGATGTACAGGAGACAGGAACCGGAGCGAAGAGCCCTGCGGCGTGTGCTGATGATCTTGTAAACGATTCCTGTTGAGGGAGGACAAGGTATGCCTTTGCATATGAAAAAACCGGGAAAGCTGAGGCTCTCCCGGCTTTTTTATGTTGAATTACTTCAGTTTGATGGCGTACATCTGGGCATCCTTGCTGCAGGTGCCGATGACCAGCACGTCCTTATACACCGCAGGAGAACCTTCGATTTTGCCGTTCAGCTGCAGGGTGCTGAGGGTGCGGCCGGTGCGGCCGTCCAACATGTAGAGGGTGCCTTCGCCGTCCGCCTGAATGATCCAGGCCTGGCCGGCGGCGTTGTACACAGCCACGGGGGAAGAAATGGATTCGGCTTCCATATCATGGGTCCAGACCACGGAACCGTCCGCCTTGTTGAAGGCGATGGTGCGGCTGCCGCCATCTTTTACCATGTTTACCGTGAAGATGACCAGATCATCAATGCCGTTCTGGCCCACCACAGGGCTGGCTTTCACGCCGGACAACTGAGACTTGTTGTAATCGCACCGGATGGTGTAGCTCCACATTTCTTCGCCGGTGAGGGCATCCAGCTTGCGGATGGTTACGTCTTTCTTGGTGTCCAGGCGGGAGTAGGCGGTGTTGCCGGTGTACAGGCTCACGCCGGTTTCGCCTTCCAGATCCAGGGCGATGGCGGCGTCGGTGTTATCGCCGTTGTCCATGGCCCAGACGGTCTTCATCTTATCGCTGTCCACACAGCGCAGCACACCGTAGGTGTCCGCCATGTAGATGTATTTATCGTACATGGCCACGCTGCTTTCCACAGGCACCTGCGCATCCTTTTCCTCGCTGGCTTTGGTGCGCAGGTAAGTGATGGAGGGAGCAATGTCCAGGCTGCCCACCACGTCGGGCTTGTCCGCCTTGGGATAGTTGAAATCGGGGTTCAGGTCCACAGTATAGAGCAGGCCGTTTTCACCGGCGATGATCATGGCGTTATTATCCCGCAGGAACAGGGGGGTGCCGTCAAAGGCGCCGTTGGTGAAATACTGCTTTTGGTTGTTGCTCTGACGGCCGTTGATCATGTGGAAAGGCTTGCCATCGATGAGGTTGAAGATGTGCAGGCCAATGGCACCGGTTTTGCCGTTGGCCAGCTTGGAAATGCCCTGGCCTACAGCCAGCATGGGCCGGCCCTGGGTATCCAAAGCCACGCTGCCCTTCAGGGGGAAGCCCACGTTGATGGGATCGCGGGTGGCTTCGCCGGTGGCCAGATCCAGGAAGTAGATCTTACCGTCCTGACCGGCAAAAATCACTTCGCGCAGGCCGGAAACGGCCTTCTTATCTTCGTAGAGGTTCATCATCTCGCGCACTTCTTTGCTCCACTTGATGATGGAAGGCTGGCCGGTCCAGCCCACACCCCAGAGGGTACCGTTATCTTCCGTGCGCAGGGAGCCGATGGGGCTCTGCCACAGGATGCTCATGGTGCCTTCGGTGATTTCGGCGGTGCTGTAAGCGGCATTGCGGCGGAAGTTATCCCCGCGGAAAGTAAGCACGCCGGCGGAAGTGCGCATGCCGTATTCGTCGGGATTGGGGGCCACATAGCCATCCGGACGCTGATAATCATCCTGGGCTTTGGCGCCGATGAAGACGGTATCGTTCAGCTTGAACTGGATGTCCCCTTCCGCATTCAGCCGGGGCATGGGCGTGGCGGTGGGCACGGCAGTGGGCGCCGGCGTCGGCACGGGGGTAGGAACAGGGGTGGGCACAGGCGTGGGGGCCTGGGTGGGTTCAGCCGTGGGAACGGGCGTGGGGGGCAGGGTGGGTACGGCGGTAATGGCCGGAGCCCAGGTGGGGATTACGGGAGCGACGGTGTTTACAGGAGCCGGCACTTCCGTGGGCTTTACGGTGGGCGTGGCAACCGGCGCTTTGGTTACGTTGACCACAACGGGCACCTGAGTGGGTTCAGGGGTGGGCGCGGCGGTGGGTACCGGTGCTGCGGTGGGTGCCATGGTGGGCAGCACCACGGGCACGGCGGTGGGCGCCGGCGTGGGGGGCGGCGTGGGCAAAGGTTTGCTGACACGCAGGTGAGCATATTTGCCTTCACCGGTGTGCATGCCGCTGCCATCCCGATAGGCAGCAAAAATGGGGCCGTCATACACGTCGGTAAAGGTATATTCCGCATACCACAGGCGCTTGCCGTCGGCATCTTCGCCGCGCCGGGCGGTTGCCAGGGTGTCGCCCTGGTGGTTCTGCAGGGTCAGTTCGTTGATGTTCAGGTTGGTTTCGATGGTGAAATAAGCGGTATCACCAACGGTCAGGCTGGTTTCTCTGGCCTGGATGGACAGGATTTCAGCTTCATTGTCTGCTTTCTTTTGGGAACCCAGCAGGCCGTCAATCACATTCTTCACAGGCTGGAAGGGGCCGGCATTGGGGATAAAGTGCAGAACAAGGCAAACGGCCAGCAGCAAGCCAACCACAGCCAGCAGCACCCGGGGCCAGATGCGGATTTCATTTTCGTCTTCATCATCTTCGTACATGTAATTGTCATCATCGAAGGCGATGGAACGATCCTGCTGCCGGTATTCGGGGCGGGCGGGCTGATCGGCGCCGGGCGCACCGGTGTAGTCCGGTGCCGGGGTGACAAACATCTTGGTATCGCCGTTTGTATTCCGGGGCGCATCAAAAACGATGGGCTCCAGCACCGGCCCCTGGGCAGACCGGGCATCCTGATGCTGCTGGGGAACGGTGGGGATGGGCTCAAACACGGGATGATTCCGGGCAGGAGCCGGCTGGGCTTTGGGCGCAGCTTCGTACTTGTCTGCACGGCGGTGACGGGCAGGCTGCATTTCTTCAGGGGTGTAAGGCGCCTGTTCATAAGGATTCTGCCACTGGGCAGGCGTGCTCTTAACGTTCTGCCGGGTGGTTTTATCGGATGTTTCGTTGTACTGATCGCGATAATCTGTCAAAGAAGTTGCCCTCCTTGTATTCATTGGTATATAAAAATACCCACATCATAGTATACCAGAAATGCGTGTCTTTAACAACCCTTTCTTCAGAAAATGGAAATAATGTTACAAATCTTTCAGCACGGCAAAATCCATGCTCTTCTTTTTTTTCCGGAAGTGTGCTAAAATACATGGGAACATTGCAACACAGGAACGGAGGGAAAGCATGCATTGTTTTTTTGCGGAAAGAACCGGCCCGGATACCGCTGTGCTTTCAAAGGAAGAAAGTACCCATGCCCTCAGGGTATTGCGGATGAATGCGGGGGATGCGTGCCAGGCCATTTTGGAGGGAGAATTGTACGCAGCGCAGATTCAGGAAGCAAAGGAACCGGTGACCCTGTTCCTGGGGGACAAGCTGCCCACCACAGAGGCCGCCGTTCGCATTACCCTCTATCAGGGCCTGCCTAAAGGGGATAAAATGGAATTCATCCTGCAAAAGTGCACGGAAATTGGCGTGCACCGGTTTGTGCCGGTCTTATTCAGCCGGTGCGTGGTGAAGTGGGATAAAAAAGATAACGAAAAAAAGCTGCCCCGTTGGCAGCGCATTGTGCAGGAAGCCGCCAAACAATCCGGAAGGGCGGCCGTGCCGGAAGTGGAAGCCCCCATTACCCTGAAGGAACTTTTCAGCCGCGTGAAAAGCCACGGCCAGGTGCTGGTACCCTGGGAAGAAGAAAAGGGCAACGGCATCCGCAAAAAATGGCTGGGTACACAGGATGTGGCCATCGTTATCGGTCCGGAGGGCGGCATGGACGAAAAGGAAGTGACTGCCCTGCAGGAAATGGGCGCGGCGGCCGTGACCCTGGGGCCCCGGATTCTGCGCACGGAAACGGCCGGGATGGCGGCGGCTGTGAGTCTTTTGACCCTCAGCGGCGATATGGAATAAAAGGAGAAAAACATGCCTACCGTTGCATTTCATACCCTGGGCTGCAAGGTGAACCAGTACGATGCCCAGGCGATGCTGGAATTATTTGAGAAAAAGGGATATACGCCCGTTGCTTTTCAGGAAAAGGCGGACGTATATGTGATCATGACCTGTACTGTCACCGGTACCGGCGATAAAAAGAGTCTGCAGGCCGTGCGCCGGGCCATCCGGCAGAACCCGGAAGCCAATGTGGTGATTGCCGGCTGCCTGGCCCAGCGGGACGGAGAAAAATTATTGGAAACTACTGCCGCCCGGCTGGTGATCGGCAATGCAAGGCGGATGGAAGTGGTGGAGCTGCTGGAAGATGCGGTGCAGAACAATCAGCGGCTGGCTGCCGTGGAGGACGTGCTGCGCATCGCCTATGAGCCCCTCACCATTTCTGCGCATGAAGGGCACACCCGGGCGGTGTTGAAAATTCAGGAAGGGTGCGACCGGTACTGCACTTATTGCATTATTCCCTATGTGCGCGGCGGCATCCGCTCCCGGCAGCCGGAAGATATTGCGCTGGAAGCCCGGCGGCTGGCGGCGGCCGGATTTTCGGAACTGGTGCTCACCGGAATTCATCTGACCAGCTATGGCCGGGATCTGGGCGGCATTGCCCTGATGGACGCCATCCGTGCCTGCATGCAACAGGGCGTGGAGCGCATCCGTCTGGGTTCACTGGAACCGGTAATCGTGACAGAGGAATTTGTGCAGCAGCTGAAGGAAACGCCGGTGTGTCCTCAGTTCCATCTGGCGCTCCAGTCCGGCTGTGACGGCGTGCTGCAAAGAATGCGCCGCCGCTATACCACCGCTGAATTCCGCACGGCTTGCGCCCTGCTCTGGGAAGCGTTTCCCGGCTGTGCCATCACTACCGACGTAATCTGCGGCTTTCCCCAGGAAACAGAAGGGGAATTTGAGGAAACCTGCGCTTTTTGCCGGGAAATCGGCTTTGCCCGCATGCATGTGTTCCCTTACAGCGCCCGCACCGGTACCAAGGCGGCCCAGATGAGCGGCCAGGTGCAAAAAGCCGTCCGGGAAGAACGGGCGCGTCATCTCATCGCCATCGGTAACGAACTGAACCGTCAATACCGCACCGACCTGATCGGCCGGGACGTGCAGGTGCTGTGCGAGGAAATCATCGATGGCGCCGCCACCGGTTATACGGATACCTACATTCCCTGCCGCTTCCCGGACGGGGAACCCGGGGAAATGTACACCGTTCGCATCACCGGCCTTACGGACGACGGCGTGACGGGGGAAATACTGTAAAATGTGCTTTATATAGGGGAAGCGTTGCTTCCCTTTTTTGTTGGATGGATGAACATGCCGTTTTTGTCCGAAGCGGAGAGAACGGAGCAGAAGACTGCTCTCCCCTGAACCCCTGCGGCAGCCAGGGACATTGTCCCTGGACCCAGTAGGCGAAGGGATTGATTTGGCAAACAAACAATTTCCACCTGTTACCCAGAAACGGAGCAGGGGACTGCTCGTCCCCTGAACCCCTGCGGCAGGGAGTTCCTCCCTGCACCCAGCAGGCGAAACGGTTGTATGGAAGCACGAACGTTTTTCCGCCCACAAGGTGAGAAAAAGTCGGAAAACGGAAACAACCAAGGAATTTGTTTACCAGCAGACAGCCTCGAAAGAAACGAACGAAACAAGCCCCACGGGCACAATGAAAACGCAAAAAAGGACGGCCGAGAAAATGTATTTTCTCGCCGTCTTTTTTCGTTTTCCCCGGATGCACAGCATCCGGTCGGCGGTGGAACACCGCCCAGCCCGTGGCGGTGCCGCACCCACTCTGCAATATTCCTGTTATCACTTGACAAGCACGTTTCTGATTGTTTTTGTTTCAGTGGCACATTGCTTGTCAGTGCATTCCACTACTTCCGCAAGATGGGTGCAGGGACAATGTCCCTGCTGGGGTGTGGGGTGAAACCCCACAAATCGTTCCCCAACTTCCGGCGGCACAAATTTCGCTGCCGCGGCATACAGTATAGGGTGGCTTATTTGAAGAAGGAGAAGGACTGCAGTTCAAAGAGCGCCTTATCGGCGAAATGGCTGCGGGTCCAGTTATCTTCGGGCACGTCGTCCACTTCAGCCACCAGATACAGGGCATGACGGCCGGTAACATTTTTGCAGTTTACTTTATACACCTGATCGCCCATACCGATTTGTGCGGTACCGATTTCGGGGCCGTCTTCGCTGTCGATATGCACATGCAGGGTGCAGAAAGCGCCCGCGCCCTTGACCTGCAGGGCAAGCGTCATGAAGGAAGAGCCGTAATCTTCGCCAAAGTCGAAATACTTATAGCCGATTACGTTACCGGGGCGGATGTTGGTGATCACCCGGGTGAAGGCGTCTTTTTCGGTGACGAAGCAGCCGCCTTTGAGCACGCAGGCGATATCGGCAGGGGTGATTTTGTAGGGATTCAGGGATTCTTCGAAGCCCAGGCTGGTCATTTCCACAGGCGGGATGGTGCCGTCGGGCAGGATTTCCACCTTTTCCACGCAGGCGCGGCGGCTCATGATGGAATGGTTGGTCATGCGGTGATAGAACACATACCACTGGCCGTTGATCTGGCAGAGGGAGCCGTGGTTGTTGCCGGCGGGGTAATCCACGCCGTTATCGATAATGTAGCCCCGGTAGGTGTAGGGACCGGTGGGGTTTGTGCTGGTGGCATAGGCCAGGCGGCTGCCTTTGCGGGGGGAATAGATGACGTAATAAAGGCCGTTGATTTTCCGGGGGGAGGAAGCTTCATAGAAGCGTTCTTCGATGCAGAGAGCGGGGTCATCGTTGATCACATGCTTTTTCAATGTGCCTGGCAGCACGGTCACCATATCGTTGCCGTCCAGTTCGTTCATGAAGCTGCCTTCAAAGCCGTAGAAAGCATACACCCTGCCGTCATCATCCACCAGCACGCCGATATCGTTGTAGATGCCCCCGTCCCCGGCATCTTCCGGAGCGTACTGATAGGTGGAGAGGAATTTGAAGGGGCCTTCCGGCTTATCGGACACGCTGATGCAGCCTTTGGAGCCCACGATGTAGGTGTACAGGTAATACTTGCCGTCCTTTTCCACGCAGTCCGGAGCATAGAGTTCATGATCGGTATAGGGGGTATCGGCCGGGTGATTGCGGGTATCCCGGGTCTGGAAAGAAGTGCCGTGGCACTGCCAGTTGTTCAGATCATTCACCGGGGCGGACCATACTTTCAGCTTGTAATCGCAGAATTTGTGGTAACCCACCCGGTCGTGGGAGCCGTAAAGGTACACCCGGTCACCAAAGACACGGGGTTCGCCGTCGGGAATATATTCCCACAGGGGCAGAATGGGATTGGGCATGGAACAGCCTCCTTTATTTTATCCTTCAGATGCCATTATACCGGTTTTTGTTGGGGATGAAAAGGGCAAAAACCTTCTTTTTCACACTTTTTCCGGTTGTTTTTCCATGGCCTTGGTTGAAATGCCGGGGAAAGGATGGTATACTTAAACTGTCTTTTTATACGCATTGAAGTGGAAAGGAAATGCTTTGATAAAATGGAACGGAAAATTTCAGACAAGACCCGGAAAATTGTACTGATCGCCTCCATTGTGCTGATTTTAATTGTATTTACACTGATTGGTTTTTTTGTAGGCATGCCCCTGGTGGAACAATTCCAGACGGATCGGGAAGGATTCCGGGATTATGTGCAGCAGCAGGGCGTTTTGGGTCCTCTTCTGATGATCGGCGTGACCATTATGCAGGTGGTGATTGCCCTTGTGCCCGGTGAACCCTTTGAACTGGCAGCCGGGTTCATTTTCGGCTGGATCCCGGGCTCCCTCTGGTGCATGATCGGCACAGCCATTGCTTCCACCTGTATTTTTTCGCTGGTGCGTGTCTTTGGCCGCAAGGTGGTGGAACTGTTCTTCCAGGAAGACAAGATCCGCCAGTATGCCTTTTTGCAGAATGAAAAGCGGCTGGGGATTCTGGTGTTCATCCTGTTTATGATTCCCGGCACGCCCAAGGATCTGCTCACATACATCGTTCCGTTAACTCCCATGAAGCTGGGTCGCTTTTTGTGGATCAGCCTGGTTGCCAAAATTCCTTCCCTCATTTCTTCCACCATCACCGGCCATCTGGCCCAGGAAGAAAACTGGACGGCAGCCCTCATCACCTATGGCGTCACCATCATCATCAGCGGTATTCTGATTTTGTGGTATCGCCGCTCGGAAAAGCAGATTACCGGGGCGAAGGAAGAAACCGTATGAACAAGCAACTGAAAAGCAGCCTGCTGCTCTTATTGACGGCGGCCATCTGGGGTTTTGCCATGCCGGCCCAGCGGGCAGGATCGGAATTTTTGTCCCCTATGACCTTCAACGCCCTGCGCACCGCCCTTGGGTTTTTGGTCATGCTGCCCCTGATGCTGCATCAGGATAAAAAAGCCCCGGCTCCTTTTACAAAGAAAGATGTTCTGGCAGGGTGCGCTGCGGGCACGGTACTGTTCATTGCCGCTTTTTTGCAGCAGGCAGGCGTCAGCGTACAGTCCGGGGCGGAAGAAATACAGCAGGCAGGAGAAGCCGTTCAGAACGGCACGGACGCCGGCAAAGCCGGGTTCATTACGGCGCTGTATGTGGTATTGGTGCCTGTGCTGGGGGTATTTGTCCGCAAAAAAACGGGGATCACCACCTGGCTTGCGTTGCTGCTGGCCATTCCGGCTTTGTATCTTTTGTGCATGACGCCGGGAAAGGCCTTTACCCTGGAATCATCGGATGCCATGCTGCTGGTGGGTGCGGTGTTCTGGGCAGTGCACATTCTGGTAACGGATCATTTTGTGCAGACGGTGCGGCCGCTGCGGCTGTGTGTGGTGCAGTTTGCGGTGGGCACGGTGCTCAACGGCATGTTTGCCCTGTGCACGGAAAATATGGCCGATCAGAACGTGATCAGCGGCTTGTGGGCGGTGGCCTATTGCGGCATTTTGTCCACCGGGGTGGGATACACCCTGCAAACCATCGGCCAGAAGGATTGCCATCCGGCGGTGGCGGCGCTGATCCTTTGCCTGGAATCGGTGTTTTGCGTGATCGGCGGAGCATTGATGCTGAAGGAAACCATGAGTACGGAAGGGTATATCGGCTGTGCGCTGATGCTGGGGGCTGTGGTGCTGGCCCAGGGCAGCGTGCTGTTTAAAAACAGGAAGGCGGATGAACATGTTTGAAATGGATAAGGAGGCTTTCCGCTTTGGCGCAACGTCGGTGGAAAACAGCTTTATTTTGGATTATCTGCCCCATGCTAAGGGAGACCATGTGAAGGTGTATCTTTGGTGCCTGATGAAAGTGGGCGCCGGAGAAGCATTTACCGTGGAAGAAATGAGCCGGGATCTTTATCTGTCCGTTCCGGACATTGAAGCGGCCTTGCGCTATTGGGAAAGAAGGGCATTGTGTGTACGCCTGCAGGACAATCCGCCCAAATATCGCTTTTATTCCCCCACCCAGCAGGCTCTGAAGCAGGGAACGCCCCTGATGGCGGATGACGGGTATGTGGAGTTTGCGGAAAATGTGTATGCCCTGTTTGGGGAACGCCGCAAGATCACCCCTTCCGAAATCGCGCTGGCCTGGGAATGGGTGGAGGAAGTGGGCTTGTCCCAGGAAGTGGTTTTGATGCTGCTGAGCCACTGCATCACCCAGCGGGGCGTGCAGTTTGCCCTGAAAAATGCGGAACCGCTGGCGGTGCGCATGAAAGAAGAAAATGTGATCGGCTGCGACGATGCGGATGTGTTCCTGCGTCACGAACAGGCGGTGCATGATGGAGCGAAGAAAGTGCTGGCCCGGATGGGCAAGCGCCGGAAGGCTTCCGAGGATGAACTGAATCTGTACCGCAAATGGGTGAAGGAATGGCAGTTTGATATGGATGCCGTTTTAAACGCCTGCGCCGAGATGACCAAGGGGGATCCCAGCTTTGGGTATCTGGACGGCATTCTGAATGGCCTGCGCAGCCGCAGCACTGCCCGGACGGGGGTGCAGCTCAGGCAGCACATGGAACAGGAACAGAAGCAGAAAGAACAATATATGCAGGTGTTTTCCCTGCTGAAAGGCCGGGTGCCGGCCACGGCCCGGCGGCTGTATGACCAGTGGGTGCAGATTCAGCCCCATGATGTGCTGGTGCAGGCGGCCCGATATGCCGGAAATATGGGGTTTGACCTGGTGCAGTATGAAGGATTGCTGGAACAGATGAAAGCCCTGGGCATTGCAGAGGGCGAAAAGGCCGAAAAATATTTGCAGGAAAAAATGGATGACGCCGCTTTCCTGCGCAAGGTGTTTGCCCGGTGTGGCCATCGCGGTGCGCCTGCCCCGGCGGACAGGAAGCTGCTGCAAAAATGGCGCGGCATGGGTATGAATGATGAACTGATCCTCCAGGCGGCAGAACAGGCTGCCATGGCGGAAGGCAGCAAGATGGCTTATCTGGATAAGGTGCTGCAGGCCTGGCAGGAAGCCGGGGTAACGGATGTATCCCAGGCAAGGCCGGCAAAAAAGCCGGCATCCGGCAAAGCAAAGCAGGTTTCTGCCCAGAATTACGGCCAGCGGGAATATACCGAAGAACAATTGGATCTGGTTTCCAACGATTTGTTTGACGAGGTGAGAAAGAACCGTGGATAAGCTGATTTTGCAGGATGTGCTGGAAGCCTATGCCGCAAAACGAAGCCATCATGCGGCTCAGGAAGAAAAACGCCGGGCGGAAATTGCCGAAAAATGCCCGGATGTGCAGCAGCTGGTGGACAAGCGCCATCAGATGGTGATGGCCTCCGTGCGCAGCATTTTTGCCGGAGGCGGGCAGGATATGGTGCAGCAGATGGAACAGTACAATCAGGCGGTAGCCAAGGCTTTGGAAAGCCATGGCTATCCCCGGGATTATCTTTCGCCCATCCTGGATTGTCCCCTGTGCGAAGATACGGGCTATGTGTACGAAAATGGCCTGAAAACCCCCTGCAAATGCCTGAAAGCCGCCTGCGAGCAGGCGGCCCGGGAAGCGGATAAAGCGGCGGACGGCGTTTCCTTTGCTGCGTTTGATCCCCTGCGGTTCCCGAAAACTATGCTGCCCGGCACGGATATCACCCAGCGGGAATACATGCTGCTTTTGAAAGAAAAATGCCGCAGCTTTGTGCGGCAGGTGCAGGGCGGCCCGGTGCAGACCCTGTTGCTCCACGGCGGCAGCGGCCTTGGAAAAACCTACCTTCTCCAGTGCATCCGCAGGGAAGCGGCGGCCCTTGGCATCCGCTGTGCCTTTGTAACGGCCTATGACGTATTGGACGCTTTGCGTAATGCCTATTTCGGCCGGGAGAACGATACGGCGGATTTGTGTATGAACGCGGATCTTTTGCTGATCGACGACCTGGGCATGGAACCTTTAATGGAAAATGTGACGGTGGAGCAGATTTATCATTTGCTGAGCAGCCGCCTGAGCCGGGGGCTGTATACCGCCGTCAGCACCAATCTTTCTCTGGTGGAACTGAAAAAACGGTACACCGAGCGGGTCACCTCCCGGCTATTGGACGTGCGCACGGGGATGGATCTGCCCTTCCTTGGCAGCGATATCCGGTTGAAAAAGTAAACAAAAAAGCCTGAGAGCAAGTTGTTCTCAGGCTTTTTTTGCAGAGGCTTATTTATATGCCAGCAGTTTGCGCATCTCATCCGGCCGCAGGGCGCGCCACTGGCCCCGGGGCAATTCGCCCAATTGCAGAGGGCCAAACTGCACCCGCCGCAGTTGCAGCACCCGATGGCCGCTTGCTTCAAACATGCGGCGCACCTGGCGGTTGCGGCCTTCATGGATGGTAACCAGCACCACGGTGGCAAAGGTTTCTTCCTTGATGATGCGAACCTTGGCCGGGGCTGTCTTATGATCATCCAGCATGACGCCGCTGCGCAGCATGCGCACTTCTTCCATGGGCACGCTGCCCGTCACCCGGGCAATGTAGGTTTTATCCACCTGGAAGGAGGGGTGCAGCATCCGGTCGGTGAGATCGCCATCGTTGGTGAGCAGCAGCAGGCCTTCGCTGTCATAGTCCAGCCTTCCCACGGGATACAGCCGCACCGGATAATCCCGGAAATGATCCAGCACGCAGGGGCGGCCTTCGGGATCGTTGACGGTGGTCACTTCCCCGGCGGGCTTGTGGTAGATCACATAGTGTTTTTCCGTTTCGGGGAAAATCCGCACGCCGTCCACCAGGACCACGTCGTCTTCTTCCACCTGCACGCCCATTTCGGTGATCAGGCGGCCGTTGACGGTCACTTTGCCGTCCAGGATCATTTTTTCGGCATTCCGGCGGCTGGCCACGCCGCAAAGGGCCATGAACTTCTGTAAACGCATGAATCAAAACTCCTTTGTATATCATGCCTTTTTCAGGGCGTACAGCCAGAGAATCAGGCCGGCCAGCGAAAAAAAGGCTGAGAAAACGGGGAATGGTTTTTGGGGATCAGGGGAGGAGCCATTGCTCGATGACCCGGGTGAGATGGGTTCGAAAGGAAGCGGCCGGCACATTTTCGGCGGCATAGAGCACGGTGGTGCACAGCACCTGGCCGCCGTCTGTCAGGCTGGCGGTGCCCACTGCCTGGCCTTTTTCCACCCCGGCGGGCAGATGGTCCGGCAGATCAAGGATAAGCTCCGGCCAGGTGCCTTTGGGCACAGGTGCGGAAAGGGTGTTCCGGGCCCGGATGGCCACAGCCTCTTCCACGCCCTTTTCCACCGGCAGGGTGCGAATGGTTTCGCCGGCCGATACCAGGGTGCGCATTTCATAGGCTTCGAAACCCCGGTCCATAATTTCTCGGGCATCATCAAACCAATTGGGGGCGTTCAGTACGCAGCCGATCACCGTCATGCCGTCCCGTTCCGCTGCGAAACACAGGCAGCGGCCGGCAGCGCGGGTGTAGCCGGTTTTGATGCCCAGAGCACCCGGATATGAGGAAAGCAGCTTGTTTTTGTTGTTGAGAATCCGGTTTCCGGCATGCCCGGCCCAGGGGATGGATGCCCGCTGGGTGGAAACGATGCGGCGAAAATCCGGGTTTTTCATGGCTTCCCGGCAGATGAGCGCCAGGTCGTAAGCCGTGGTGTGGTGATTGCTGGCCGGCAGGCCGTGGGGCGTTGCAAAAATAGTGTTTTCGCAGCCGATCTGTTCCGCTTTCAGGGTCATCAGGCTGCAGAAATTTTCCACCGAGCCGCCCACGTGTTCGGCGATGGCCACCGCGGCATCGTTGCCGCTTTGCAGCATCAGCCCCAGAAGCATTTCTTCCATGGAAAGCTGTTCGCCTTCCTGCAGGTAAATGCTGGTGCCGGGCACGCCGAATGCATTTTTGCCGGCGGTGACGGTTTCAGAAAGTTCTGCATGTTCCAGGGCCACCAGGGCTGTCATCACCTTGGTGGTGGAAGCCATGGGCAGGGGCTGATGGGCGTTCTTTTCGTAAAGGATGCGCCCGGTTTCCGCCTCGATCAGGATGGCAGCGGAAGCGGATTCCGCTTTGGCTCCGCTTCCATTATACAGGAGAAGGGCAACAAAAAAAAGCCCCGCCAGCAATCTTTTTCTGCCTTTCATGTCCTTTGATCTCCTTTTTCCTTATGGCTTTCCAGCAGGCTGCGGATATCTTCCATCAATTGAGGTGCGCATCCCATGGCTCTTTCCAGGGCGGTCTTGTTCTGGGCAGGCAGCAGGCGCACCCCATCCATTGTGATCACCAGAAACCCCACCGGCTGCACCGATACCCCGGCACCGCTGCCTCCGGCAAAGGGCAGATTATCCCGGGTGAGGGAATCTTCCTTCTTGCCGTCATAATCACCGCCGCCGGTGGCAAAGCCAAAGCTTACCTTGGAAAAGGGAATCACCGTGACCCCGGCAGGCGCCGCAATGGGCTCGCCGATCACGGTGTTCACGTCCACCATGTCCTTGATATTTTCCAGGGTGGTCTGCATCAGTTTTCCGATGGGATGCTCCATACCTGTTCCTCCTTTTTGCTGTCAGATAGCCGGTGGGTTTTCCACAGAATACCGGCCATGAGTAGTGTGCCCAGCCGAAAATCAACTATGCACAGAGCAGTGCCGCCGCCGGTGCCTTTATAAGCCGGGCGAATGTGGCAGCGGCCATGGGGGAACAGCATGTGCAAAAGGGAAGTGAGGAGAGTGGCATAGATGGCTTCCCCGGCAGCGGTGGGCAGGGCAAGACTGGCTTCCACCTGAAAATGCCGTACATGAATGGCGGATTTGATTTTTTTTCGCACATAGATCAGCCGTGGCAGGAGGGAAAGGAGGCCTTTTCGCTTTTTGCGGCTGCGGCGGATGGGAAAATGCGGAACATGCAGTTGCAGTTTTCCCTGTTCATTCCTGTGCAAAAGAAAAGGAAACCGTTTGCGCACGCCCCAGGCCATCAGCCCCACCGTCATGGACAGCTTTCCTTTCTTCCACTGCAGGAGCAAACCTACCTGCATGGGCGCGATCAGCAGTACATAGGCGGCAATCAGCACATAGGGCATGGGCGGTTCCCCCTTTTTGTGAAATGCCTGTATTTTGCCCATGATTCCATAAAAATATACGCTGACAAGAACAGATGTTTGGTGTATAATGGAGAAAAACGAAAGGCGGTGCGCCATGGAACAGGGAACTTTTTTTGAACAGCCGGTTCATCAGCCGCTGGCGGCAAGGCTTCGGCCGGATACGCTGGACGGCTTTGTGGGTCAAACGCATTTGTTGGGGCCGGGGAAAATCCTGCGCCGCCTGATTGAAAACGATCAGATATCCTCCATGATTTTCTGGGGGCCGCCGGGGGTGGGGAAAACCACGCTGGCTCAGATCATTGCCCGGCACACCCGGGCGGAGTTTATCGATTTTTCAGCCGTTACCAGCGGCATCAAGGAAATCCGTACGGTGATGCAGCAGGCGGAAAATAACCGCATCTATGGCGGCAAGACCATCGTGTTTGTGGATGAAATTCACCGCTTCAACAAAGCCCAGCAGGATGCTTTTCTTCCCTTTGTGGAAAAGGGAAGCATCATTCTCATTGGCGCCACCACGGAAAACCCCTCCTTTGAGGTCAACAGCGCCCTTTTATCCCGGTGCAAAGTGTTTGTGCTGCATGCGCTGGAGGAAAAAGATATTTTGCAGCTTTTACAGCGGGCTATGGAAAACGAAAAGGGCTTTGGTGCGTATCTGGTGGACATGGAAGAGGGCGTATTGGAGGCTATCGCTGCCTTTTCCAACGGCGATGCCCGCACTGCCCTTTCCACATTGGAAATGGTGGTTTTGAACAGCGATGCGGAAGGCAACCGCATCACCGTTACCCGGGAAGGGATGGAGCAGTGCATTGCAAAAAAATCCCTTTTATACGATAAAAAGGGCGACGAGCATTACAATATCATTTCGGCGCTGCATAAATCCATGCGCAATTCCGATCCGGATGCCGCCGTTTATTGGCTGGCAAGGATGCTGGAAGCGGGAGAAGATCCCCTGTATGTGGCAAGGCGCGTGGTGCGCTTTGCCAGCGAGGATGTGGGGCTGGCGGATCCCCACGCGCTGGAAATGGCAGTGGCAGCGTATCAGGCCTGCCACTTTATCGGCATGCCGGAGTGCAGCGTGCATCTTACCCAGGCGGTGGTGCATCTGAGCCTGGCCCCCAAATCCAACGCCTTGTATGTGGCCTATGAGGAAGCGAAAAAGGACGCCCAGCAGCACCTGACGGAGCCTGTGCCCCTGCACATTCGCAATGCGCCCACGAAATTGATGAAGGAACTGGAATTCGGCAAGGGCTATCAGTACGCCCACGATACCCAAGAGAAGCTGACCACCATGACCTGCCTGCCGGACAGCCTGCAGGGAAGAGAATATTACCGTCCCGCCGGGGAAGGGCTGGAAAAGAGGTATAAGGATCGGCTGGAAGAAATAAAAGCCTGGAAAGAAGAACAGAGGAAAGGCGGATGCGGATGAAAAAATGCATCGCCCTGTTGTGCCTGTTATCATTGTTTTTGACCGGCGCAGGGGCAGAAGAATTACCGCCCTTCGGTGATTTTTCGGAAAAATTTGGTCCTTTGTTTCTGGAAGAAGGTCAGCCTCCGGTAACGGATGGGCGCACTTACAAAAGCCAGGATGTATATATTCAGGTCACGTCTGTTCGTCAATCGCGGACAGATATCTACATTGCCGATATTTATGTGCGCAGTGTGGAGAATTTTCAGCGCGCCTTTGCCAACGATCAATGGCACAGCGGCACGGAAAAGGTGAAAATTCTGTCGGAAAACAATCAGGCCGTGCTGGGCATGACCGGGGATAACGGCCACAACCTGAAAGCCGGTATTGTGATTGGTAACGGTACAATCTGGCGCAGGCTTTCCAGCGGCACCCGGGATATTTGCCTGTTGTACCGGGACGGTACCCTGGTGACCATTGAGGAGCAGTATATCGATCATGATGGCATCCGGGCTCAGGCGGATGAAGGGCTTATCTGGCAGTGCTTTGTGTTCGGCCCGGCGCTATTGGACGAAAGCGGAAAAGCCAAGCAGAAATTCAACACCAACGTGCGGCCGGCCAATCCCCGGTCCGTCATCGGGTATTATGAGCCGGGGCATTATTGCTTTGTGCAGGTGGACGGCCGGGGCGCGGACAGCAAGCTGGATCCCGGTAACCGCAGCGTGGGGCTCACCATGGACGAATTGTCCCTTTTCATGGAAAGCCTGGGCTGCAAGGCGGCCTATAATCTGGACGGCGGCCAGTCTTCCATGCTGTATTATGATGGCGAAATTCTTTCCAGCCCTTATCAGAACGGTCGCAAAGCCGGTGATATTGTGTTCATCCGGGAAATAGAAGCGGCAGAACTCTCGGAAAATGAGGACGCTCTTGCAAACTGAGCGCTGTACGAAAAGCCGCGTCCGGGCTATACTTGGGTCAATCCGGAAAGGAAACCCAAGAAGGAGGGATGACAATGAATCATCTGGCAGATAATCTGCGTCGTTTGCGGCTGAATAAAAAATGGACCCAGGAACAGCTGGCGGAAAAGCTGGGGGTCAGTGCTCAGGCGGTTTCCCGGTGGGAAACCGGCGCCACCTGCCCCGACGTGATGCTGCTGCCGCAGATGGCGGAACTGTTTGGTGTGCTGGTGGACGATCTGTTTCGTCCTTCCCCCAAGGGGTACGAAAACAATGCCCGGCGGCTGCTGGCCGTTTATGAACACAGCCACAAGCCGGAAGATTTTCTGGCAGCGGCAGAGGAATTTGAAAAGCTCATCAAGGCAGGAACGGCTGCAGCGGAGGACTGGCGCTGCTATGGCCTGATCCATGAATACATGGCATATCATTGCATCCGGAAGGCCACCGGCAGCTATCAGCAGGCCATGGACAGGAGCCGCTGCACGGATCCGGAACTGTATCACCGTACCCTGCGGCAAAGCATTTTGCTCCGCTGCCGCATCGGCGAAGGGGAAACATGCATCCGGGAAAGGGGGGCTGCCTTACAGGAACGCCCGGATTCCGTGCAGGCATGGATCGACCTGGCACATGCCTGTTTCTTTGGTGGTCAGCCGGAAAAAACGCTGGAAACCTGCGAAAAAGCGTTGGAAAAATTTCCGGAGGAAGGCCTTCTGCACGTCTATGCCGGGGACGCCTGCCGTGCCCTGAAGGATCATG
The DNA here is from genome assembly GCA_017434775.1 of Clostridia bacterium. Classification (GTDB taxonomy): domain Bacteria; phylum Bacillota; class Clostridia; order Christensenellales; family Aristaeellaceae; genus RUG563. The sequence goes on along the minus strand of JAFSGG010000026.1, from coordinate 36,784 downwards.
ACCGTGCTTTTATCCACTGGCAAAAGGCGGCGGAACTGGACAATAAATATGTGGATGCCCTGTTCTCCATGGCCTTTTGCCGGGAAGAGCTGGGTCAGTATGAAAAAGCGGCCCGAAATTGGGAGGATATTGCCCGGCGGCTTGAAGAGCAGGGGATGGAAGAAGAAGCTAAAATGCCCCGGAACATGGCGGAAAAATGCCGGGCTAAGTTGTTTGGCTGAGCATTCCTGCAGGGGATGGATAAATTCCGAATGCAGAATGAAGAATTCGGAAGGGCCGTTTGTTTCAATGATGCAGGGAATTGTCCGCTACTTTGGTCTGACGACATTGCAGGGGAGGGGTTTACCCCTCCCTTTTGTTTTGCTTTTTCATAATGACAGGGGTTGGGTTTATGAAAATAATGCTTGACACAAGTATTACTATATAGTAATATACGATATAGAAAGGAGTGAGACGGTGGAAACGAAAGGCGGTTACCTGATTTCCCGCATCAAGCAGGTGGGCACCCGGATATTTGACCGTATGCTGGCGCAATCCGGCATTGATTCCTTTAACGGTGCCCAGGGGCGCATTTTGTATGTGCTGTGGCAGCAGGATGGCATTACGATCAGCAGCCTGTCTGGCAAAACCAGTTTGGCCAACACCACGCTGACGGCCATGCTGGACAGGATGGAGATGCTGGGGTTGATCGTCCGGAAGCCGGATCCTGCGGATCGCCGCAGCAGGCTGATTGCCCTGACGGAAAAGGCCCGAAGCCTGCAGGGGGATTATGCCAACATTTCGCAGCAGATGAATGAACGGTATTATGCCGGGTTTACGGAGGAGGAAATTGTGGTTTTTGAAGGGTATTTGCTGCGGGTTTTAAGCAATCTGGAAAGGGAGGAACAGAAAGATGAGTAAAGTATCGGTACCGGTAACCAATGATTTGTGTCCCCAGACGCTGTATGTCTATGGCACCATGAATGAGGACGAAACGCCCAATTTCGGCCTGTTCTGCTGGTTCAGCTATTGCTGGCTGGATGATCTGGGGGTTATCTGTGCCATTGGCGGCAGCAAAAGAACCTTGGAAAACATCCGCAGGAACGGTGTGTTTTCCGCCAATCTGGTGACGGAAAAGAATTTGCCACTGGCGGATTATTTCGGCACGGCGGATGGCCGGGATGCGGATAAAATGGATGTGGAGGTTGCCTGGGAAAAAGGAGCGGTGCTTTCCGTGCCGGTGCTTTCGTCCAGTCCGTTCTGCTTTGAACTGGAAGTGGAAAAAGAAATCCCTACGGGCGAACATAACGAAGTTGTTCTTCTGTGCCGCATCCGGAATACGCTCAAGGATGAACAGCTGATGGATTCTTCCCTGACGCCTTCGGATCTGATGAAATTAACCGGAGTCGTCCGTACCTGCGTGAATGAAAATTATTGGGCATGGGATGGCCGTCACCTGGGCAATTGGCATGAAAGGGCCAAGGAAATCAAGGCGGATGTGGAAATCGGCGCAGCCGCCCGGGGCGAATAAAGAAGGACAGAAAAAAGCGCACAGAGATGCTTTTCGGGGCATGCTGTGCGCTTTTTGTGTAAAGAGAATGGCTTCTCATGGGATGAAACCATTTGTAATTCTGAATGCATCATTCTGCATTCTTATTCGGCTGCCAGATTATCAAACAAGGTGTATTCCGCAAGCCACGCCAGCTTGATGGTATCCAGGGGGCCGTTTCTTTGCTTGGCCACGATGACCTCGGCGGTATTATCCGGCTGGGGGTCTTCCCGGTTATAATAAGCAGCCCGGTGCAGGAACATGACCACGTCGGCGTCCTGTTCGATAGAGCCGGAATCGCGAAGGTCGCTGAGCATGGGTTTGATGCCGCTGCCGCCGCGCTTTTCATTGGCACGGGAAAGCTGGGCCAGGGCGATGAGGGGCACTTTCAGTTCCTGAGCGATGGCCTTGAGGGAACGGGAAATTTCGCTCACTTCCACCTGTCGGCTTTCGGCATGCTTATCGGACGACATCAATTGCAGATAGTCCAGCACGATCAGGTCCAGCCCCTTATCCATCATAAGCCTGCGGCAGCGGGAGCGCAGCTGGCCGGGGGTGAGGCCGGAGGTATCGTCGATATACACTTCGCTGGCGGTAAGGGGCGCCAGGGTACGGGCCAGCTTTACCCAGTCTTCATCCCGCAAAAGGCCTTTGCGCACTTTTTGCATATCCACCCGGGCGTCACAGCAGAGCATACGCATGGCAATCTGTTCCCGGGGCATTTCCAGGCTGAAAATGGCCACTTTGTAACCCTTGCGGGCGGCGTTGGTGGCGATATTGATGGCGAAGGAGGTTTTACCCATGGAAGGACGGGCGCCAACCAGAATCAGTTCGCCGCCGTGGAAACCGGTGGTCAGATTATCCAGGCTGTAAAAGCCGCTGGGTACCCCGGAAATGCCGCCCTTGAGCCGGGCCAGGGTTTCCATCTGCTCGTAGGTGCGGGTCATAACGTCCCGGATGTGCTGCAGTTCATCACTGCCGGTACGTTGCATGACGATATCGAAAATCAGCTTTTCGGACAGGCCAAGCACTTCCGGCAGCTCCTGTTCCTGAGCATAGGCGGCGTGGGAAATATCACCGGCAGCCTGAATGAGCCGGCGCAGGGTGGCTTTTTCCGAAACGATGCGGATGTAGTATTTTACATTGGCCGTGGTGGGCACGAACTGGGTCAGGTCGATCAGGTATTCAATGCCGCCGATGCCGGGCAGGGTGCCCCGGCGGGAAAGTTCCGCATCCATGGTGACCAGATCCACCGCCATATTGGAGGCGGAAAGCTGGCGCGCCGCATCGAAAATCTCCTTATGGGCAGGCACATAAAAATCGTCGTCCTTCAGCGCTTCCACCGCAGCGGAGAGGGCATTGCCATCCTGCAGCAATGCACCCAGCACGGAGCGTTCCGCATCCGTGCTATGGGGAGGAATGGCTGTTAAGGCCTGGTTTTGCATGCGAGGAGCATCCATCAGTTTTCGCCGCCTGTCACTCGAACGGTCATTTTGGCATTCACTTCGGGGTAGAGTTTCACGACCACTTCCGTTTCGCAAACGGTGCGGATGGTCTCTTTCAGGTCAATCTTGCGCTTATCCACTTCAATGCCGTACTGGGCATTCAGGGCATCGGCAATTTCCTGGGCGGTAACGGAGCCGTACAGACGGCCCTGCGCACCGGCTTTGGCCTTCACCGTGATCACCTTGCCCCGCAGGGAGCCGGCTTTCTTTTCGGCTTCCGCCCGGCGTTCCATTTCGCGCTGGCGTTCGGCGGCCTTTTTGCGTTCCAGTTCTTTGGCGGCGCCGGGGGTGGATTCCACAGCCAGCTTCTTGGGGAAGAGGAAATTGCGGGCATAACCGTCGCTGACGTTAACGATTTCTTCCTTTTTGCCCGTGCCTTTCACATCGGCCAGCAGAATAACTTTCATATTAAAAATCCTCCTTTGGTTCCGGGGGCTTGCGCAGCCCGCGGAGATTGATGACTTGATCGAAAATGCCCATGTAGGGCAGCACACCCAATATAAGCAGTAGCAAGGGAACGATGACGCGGAAAACACGCCGGGTTCCACGGGCTTTTTGTGTAAAGTTCAGCAGCGCGGCGCCTTGCCAGGTAAAGACCCCGGTGGCGCAGTGATGCAGGATGGCGCCGGCAATTCGGATACCCTGAGCGGCATTCATGCCCTGCAGCAGGGAACCGGCCAGCCAGGCAACCCCGATTTTCCAGCCCATCCCCCGGGGAATATGCCACAGGCTCAGGGGCTGCATATCCAGATCCGGGAAGGGGGCCAGCAGCGCTTCTTCCTGAGCCAGGTATTTCTGCCGGGTGTAGTAAATCTTGCCAAAGCGTTGGGGCAGCAGCATGCAGGCAACGCCGCTGAGCACAGCCTGCAGGGTGAACAGCGTGAGGGTCAGGTCAAAGAGCAGCTCTTCTGCCAGGGAACCAACGGACAAGAGCATCTCTTGCCGGATTTCCGGGGTGAGGGTGATGCTGCCGGTGAGGTTGCTTACAAACAAAAGCGCCTGCAATTCTTCTTTGCGTTCAGTGGTCAGGGAAATGAAGCTTTGCTGGAAGAGCATGTACAGCAGGGTATCACATTCCGGCTGATCTGCGATCCATGTTTTGATACCTTCGGCGGCGGCTGTGTACAGCTGCTGATCCAACAACTGCTGTAGATACAGGTACACGCCGGCCGTAACCAGAATATGGGTGACGATCAGCGCAGCACAGCCCTTGAAAAAGGGAAGCTTTACCGCATGGATGTAAACAAATACGGCAAGCACCGGCAGCAGATACATGAAAGCACAGATCATGCCCGGGGTGCCCGCTGCTCTGGTGCAGGCGATCACAGAAGCGGCGATGCCGGCACAGGCCGGAGCAATGCCCCCCGTCAGCGCTGCCAGGCACATGCCGGCAGGCATCAACAAAACAATCAGTACCAGCGCATACAACGCGGTGATGGGATCAAGCGATAGTAAAATCACCGGCGCAGCCAGCAGCAGGGCGCTGATCAGCGCGGCTTTTCCTGAACGGATCAGGGGAAGTTCCTTCATAATAGCTCCTCTTGGAATGGTTATAATTTTCCATTTACATTGTACGCTTTGCAAGGCCTTTTTGTCAACCGCAAAAGCGTCGCCGGTATGGAATTGACGTGGCAGAAAAAGGACAAAGCAAAAAACGGCGCTGAAAAAGCGCCGTTCCGAAGAACAAGGATCAGCCGATCAGGGTTTCTTTGCCGGGTTCCAGGGTGTAGGTATGGGTCCAGGTACGCAGATACAGGCAGGTGGCGGTGGGGTTATAAACCCGGTGGCCGTCGGCGCTGAACTGTAGCTGATACCAGGCCTTCACATAATCGTGAATTTCAATATTGGTGGCGTACCAGATATCATCCCGGCCGCCCATGAATTTGGCAAATTCTTCGATGACCTGCCAGTTATCGTTGGCTTCAAATTCGTAGCTGTGGCCCCAGAGGTAGAACATCCAGGGACGGCCGTAGGGGTTTTGTTCGGTGAACTGCCGGGCCAGGTCCATGAGTTTAGGGTCGTTATGATGGCAGGTGGCGGGCAGCTGCAGCCAATCGGAGGGCAGGTGGAAATCGTGGGTGGAATGGACGGTGCGGGCATAGGCCACGCCCATATCTTCCAATAGTTTGGATACGGTGCCGTTCACGGTGCCGTAGGGGTAGGCAAAGCCGCGGATAATGCGGCCGAACTGTTCTTCCAATTGTTCCTTGTCCTTGATGATCTGATAGGGCACCTGATGGAGGGGAATGCCCACCAGATCGGCGTGCTCATAGGCGTGCATGGCCACTTCCTGGCCGCAGTCTTTGTACACTTGCGTCACCTGGGATTTGCTCATGCGGCGGTGAATCTGCCCCTGGGGATAGACGGTGCCTTCCTTGGCATAGAGGCCGCTGTTGAGGTTAAAGGTGCCTTTCAGGCCGTATTTGTTCATAATTTCAATGAGGCGGATATCCTGTTCCACGCCGTCATCGTAGCTGAGGGTCAGGGCTTTGCGCTTACCGCCGGGGAACGCCATATAAAAATCGGGCATTGTAATGGCTCCTTTGCTTTTTTCTTTTATTTTATAGCCCGGAAAGCCCTGTGTCAATGGCTTTTGTTTGACTTTGCTGTGCTGTTTTGTTACAATATACAATGAAAAAGTGTCCGGCAACATCAGGCCGGAATACCAAAGGAATCGTAGAGCAGGCTTTGCATGTACAGCAGCCGCCGGCCGCAGAACAAGAGGTGCAGCGATGGATAAACCGCGGGTTAGCGTGATCATTCCCGTATACAATGGGGAAAAGATGATAGAGGCGTGCATCCGTTCTGTTTTTGCGCAAAAAATGACGGATATGGAGATCATTGCCGTGGATGACGGCAGCCGGGACCGGACCGGCGTTCTTCTGGACCGTCTGGCGGCGGAAGACAGAAGGCTGAAAGTGATTCATCAGGAAAACGCCGGTGCAGCTGCGGCCCGGAACCGGGGCCTGGAAGAAAGCCGGGGGGAATACATCCGCTTTGTGGATGCGGATGATCGCCTGCTGGAAAACGGCATTCAGCCCATGGTGGAGGCCATGGAAAAGGAAAACTGCCAGCTGGTTATCGGAGCTTATACCCAGCTGCTGTGCGGCAAACGCCAGCAGAAAAACCTCTATGGTCCGGATGCCGCTGTGCAGGCGGAGGATGCCCTGCGCCATATGAATCCCCGGTCCAACAGTTTTTATTACGGCGTATTGTGGAACAAATTGTTCCGGGGCGATATCATCCGGCAGAAAAAGATTCGTTTCCGCAAAGAACTGAAACTGGCGGAAGATTTTACGTTCGTCTGCCATTATATGTGTTATGTGGAAAGGGTATACTACCTTTCGGAAGCGGTGTATGAGTATTACCGCAACGGCAGCGGCCTGACCATGCAGCACTGCATGGATTGCGTAAAGCATCCGCTGGCCAATTGCAAGCTGAAAAAATTCCTGTATGATCAACTGAAACATCTGTATGTGGAAAAGGGCGTTTATCCCCGCTACAGGCGCACGTTATGGCTCTATCTGTTCAGAATTACCCTGACCAACTGAAATATGCCTTGCGGTGGCCTGAATTTGTTCACAATTTGTTTACAAATTATTGTTATGATTTTCCTGATTTATGGGAATAAGAGGATGAGAGGTGAATGCCATGCTGGAATTGAAGCAGATTACCAAAGCATATGTTATGGGCGATACAAAAGTGCAGGCTTTGCAGGGTGTGGATATTGCATTCCGCAAATGTGAATTTGCCGCTATTTTAGGGCCTTCCGGCTGCGGAAAGACCACGCTGCTCAATATTATCGGCGGCCTGGATCAGTACACCCAAGGTGATCTGGTGATCAACGGCCGTTCCACCAAGAGCTATAAGGATCACGATTGGGATACCTACCGCAATCATTCCGTGGGCTTTGTATTCCAGACGTATAATTTGATTCCCCACCAGACGGTGCTGAAAAATGTGGAGCTGGCGCTTACGTTGTCCGGCGTGAGCAAGAGCGATCGCCGCCGCCGTGCCAAGGAAGCGCTGGAAAGAGTGGGCCTTGGGGATCAGCTGAAAAAGAAGCCCAACCAGATGTCCGGCGGCCAGATGCAGCGGGTGGCCATTGCCCGTGCCCTGGTGAATGATCCGGATATTCTGCTGGCAGATGAACCCACCGGCGCTCTGGACAGTGAAACCAGCGTGCAGGTGATGGAGATTCTCAAGGACATCAGCAAGGAAAAGCTGGTGATCATGGTCACCCATAATCCGGAACTGGCGGATGCTTATGCCACCCGGATTGTGAAGCTGCTGGACGGCAAGGTGGTCAGCGATTCCGATCCCTATACCGGGGAAATGCAGGAACATAAGCAGACCGGAAAGCAGAAAAAGCCTTCCATGAGCTTTATGACGGCGCTTTCCCTTTCCCTCAATAATCTGATGACCAAAAAGGGCCGCACCATCCTGACGGCTTTTGCCGGTTCCATCGGCATTATCGGCATTGCGTTGATTCTGGCGCTGTCCAGCGGCGTGAATGCGTATATCGAACGTGTTGAAAGAGATACCCTGTCTTCCTATCCGCTGATGATTGAAAAGCAGACGGTGGATATGACGGGCGTTATGGCTGCGATGGCCGGGGCGGCGGAAGGCAGCGGGGAACATGAGGACGGCAGGGTGTATTCCGGCCAGATGATGACCCGCTTTATGTCCGGCCTGATGAGTGAAGTGAAGGAGAATGACCTGCGCGGCCTGAAAGCGTATCTGGAAAAAGAAGAAACCGGCCTGGATCAGTATGTGAGCGGGGTGCGCTACGAATACGCCACGCCGCTTCTGGTATACCGTATTCTGGAGGACGGCCGGCCCATGCAGGTGAACCCTTCCACCACCTTTGATGCTGCGGGCTTTGGCGATATGATGCAGATGTCTGCTTCCAGCGATATGATGTCTTCTTCCATGCGGCAGATGGACGCTTTCCAGCCGCTGATTGATAACGATGAAATGCTCAAGTCCCAGTATGACGTGCTGGCCGGGCGTTTCCCCAAGGCGTATGACGAAGTGGTTGTGATTGTCAACAGCCGCAACGAAATCAGCGATTTCACGCTGTACAGCCTGGGCCTGCGGGATCAGGGCGAAATTGAAGGCATGATGGCCCGGCTGCTGCAGGGGGAAACCGTTGATCCGGTGGCGATGTCGTTCTCCTATGATGAGATTATGGATTTGGAATTCTATCTGATGAGCAATACGGCTTTTTATCAGAAGAAAGACGGCCAGTGGCAGGATATGCGTACCGATGATGCCTTTGTGCTGCAGCAGATAGAAAAGGCGCCCAGAATCCGGGTGGTGGGCATCCTGCGCCCGGCGGAAGATGCGGTGGCCACTTCCGTATCCGGCGGTATTGGTTATCGGCCGGAACTGATGCATTATCTGCTGGATCAGGTGAACGAAAGCGAAATTGTGCAGGAACAGATGGCCAACCGGGATACGGATATTTTCACCGGGCTGGCGTTCGCCGGCAATGATGCACAGACAGCCATGACCTATGCCGACGTGCAGGCCATGGTGGCCACACTGCCGCCGGAACAGCAGGCGTTTGTGGCCAATATGTCCGAAGAAGAACTGATGAAAATGGCTCAGCGCTATGCGCCGCCCACATCCGATGCTACGCTGGATGGCAATCTGAAACTGCTGGGGGTCAGCAGCGAGGACGATCCTGTCTGCATCTATATCTATCCCAGGGATTTTGAATCCAAGGAAAAGATTGTGGCGCTGATTGATGAATACAATGCTTCCGTTGGTGAAAACGAGCAGATCCGCTACACCGATTATGTGGGCCTGATGATGTCTTCCGTGACCACCATTGTGAACGCCATCAGCTATATCCTGATTGCCTTCGTGGCCATTTCCCTGGTGGTATCGTCGATCATGATTGGTATCATCACTTACATCAGCGTTTTGGAGCGCACCAAGGAAATCGGCATCCTCCGGGCCATCGGCGCATCCAAGAAGGATATTTCCCGGGTGTTCAATGCCGAAACCCTGATTGTGGGCTTTGCGGCCGGTGTAATCGGCATCGGGAGCACCCTCTTGCTGGTTCAGCTGGTGAACACCATCATCTATTCCCTCACTTCCATCCGCAATGCGGCAGGCCTGCCCATCAATGCGGCATTGATACTGGTGGGCATTTCCATGCTGCTTACCTTCATTGCCGGGCTCATTCCTTCCCGGCTGGCTGCCAAGAAGGATCCCGTGGTGGCCCTGCGTACCGAATAACAAGCATAAATCATCCTGCCGGAGCGCTGCAGCGCTCCGGTTTTTTTCATGGGCATAAAGCGGCACTTTGCATCATACACATAAGGCGCAAGGATGAAGGCAAGGAGCGTGTATGAGCATGAAACTGAACTGGAAATTAAAACGTGTGGATGTGGAAAGGATCCTGATTCTGTGCGCTTCCGCCATGGTGGTGGCCCTGGCGCTGCATCAGGGCAATCAGAAGGCCGAAAGATACGTGGAACCGCCGGTGTATACCAGCACCGTGGTGCAATCGGTTCCCCAGGGGGAAACCCAGGCCAGTGTGGTGTATTATCAGGATGGGGAAGGGTATCTGGTGCCCGTCACCCGGCAGCTGGATAAAACCGACGGCATCGCTAAGGCGACCCTGAACCTGATGGTGGCATCCCCGGAAAACGATCTGGCTGCCGCCCGGCTGGGCCTCAAAACCACGGTGCCTGCCGGTACCACCTTCGATCTGGATATCCGGGATGGAAGAGCCCGGGTGGATATGTCCAAAGAATCCCTCTCCTGCATGAGCGCAGAGGAAGAAACGCTGATGGTGCAGTCCGTGGTGCAAACCCTTTGCACCTTTGATTCCGTGGAAGAAGTCTCTTTCCTTTTTGATGGTCAGCAGCGCAGCAAGCTCACCTACGGCACCGATGTGGCTCAGGTGTTTTCCGGCGCGCAGGTGAACCTGGAAAGCGTGGAAACCTTCTCCAGTGCCGGTGCCGGCAGCGTGCAATTGTATTTTCCCTCTTCTTCCGGGCGTATGCTGGTACCTGTTACCCGCACCGTCTATTCCGATGCGGATGTGAACACCGCTATGCTGGAACTGGCCAAGGGCCCCCGGCCTGACAGCGGTCTCACCGCGCCTCTGCCCAAGGGCTGCGGTATCCGGGACGTGCAGCTGAAAAACGGCGTGGTTACTGTGGATTTTTCCAGGGAATTTCTGGATGCGGCTCAGGGCGAACAGGGAACCCAGACCATCCGGGCCATCTATTTCACCGCTATGCAGTTCCCCGGTGTGAAAAAAGTGCAGATTACCGTGGAAGGCAAGCCCTTCACGCCGCCGGATAACGCTGCCCCCACTTTCCTCAATCAGGATCAGGAAATTATGACCTATTACCCGGGCGTCATTGAGATTGACTGAAGGTCTGGCGGAGCATTGTTCCGCACCCATCTCCGCGATGCTACAGCACGGATTAGTCAAACGTTAATCTGCGCGAAGCGCAACCGGAGCAGGGGACTGCTCGTCCCCTGTACCCCTGCGGCAGGGAGTTCCTCCCTGCACCCATCCCCGCGAAGTAATCGCACGGACGAACAAACGTTGTTCCGCGCGAAGCTTGAGGAACGAACACCGTGAGGGTGCCCGTTGACCGTCCGTTTTCACAGGGTACAATTCACTTTTTCCGGAAAGTAACTTTTTCGGTACGATAGAATCCTTTCGGTATAATAAAACTTATGACAGGCTACTCAACAAGTCCACGGGCGTAATGAAAACAAAAAACGGCATGGGAGAGAATAAATTCTCTCCGTTGCCGTTTATTTGTTTTCACCGGATGCAGAGCATCCGGCAGGCGGTGGAACACCGCCAGCCCGTGGACGGGCGGCAGTGCCGCAGCCGTTTTTCTATTATGCCACCTTGTTTGTACTGAAATAATCTTCATTCATGAGCAAAGCGTTTCATGCATGTTGCTCCATCGGGAAATCAGTGAGGAAGTGTTCAAAACCGTGTCCGAGGGATGGGTCAAGGGTGAATGAGGCGACCGGCCCTCCATTGGAGGGAGCGGCTGAAAGCCGCAGGAAGCCGAATGAATCAACCGAAACAAGCATTGGGAGCACCAGCGACCAAGGCGTAGATTGAGGTTGTGGAACGATGCCCCTTGTGGGGGTGAAGGGGACAAAGCCCCTCCATGATTCCCTTTGCATCATCGGCCGATGGCACTTAAGATTACAAAGAAAAAGCCCGGCGGCTCATAAGAGCAACCGGACTTTCCGACAGGCTGGAATTAATACTTCCGCTTGCGGGCGGCTTCAGCCTTCTTCTTGCGCTTCACGCTGGGCTTTTCGTAGTGTTCACGCTTGCGAACTTCAGCCAGCACACCAGCACGTGCGCACTGACGCTTAAAACGCTTCAGAGCAGACTCCAAAGATTCGTTTTTGTTGACATGGACTTCAGACACTTGTTTTCCCTCCCTTCGCACATCTCGCCTGGATACGACGCCGTGCGTGCGGCGTCTACGCCGATCATGGGCGAATGGCGACCGTGCGTCTATTATAACGCTTTCTGTTTTGTGCGTCAACAGCTTTTTCACGAACTTTTTTTGTTTTTACAATTCGTTAAAAAATCCGGAAAAATTTCGACCATTTAACTCATGCTTTCGCTCATCTGTTTGCCGCCCAGGATGTGCAGGTGCAAATGATTTACACTCTGGCAGGCATCTTTGCCGCAGTTGGACACCACGCGGAAGCCGTTTTCCAGCTTTTCCGCGGCAGCGATTTTCTCAATGGCGGCAAAGAGAGCCGTCTGCACTTTTGCAGGCAGGGTGCATGCTTCACCGATATTGGCCACATGCATTTTAGGCACCAGCAGGATGTGGGTGGGTGCCTGGGGATTGATATCCCGGAAGGCGAAGCAGTATTCGTCTTCATACACCTTGGCGGAAGGGATATCGCCCTGGATGATCTTGCAGAACAGGCAGTTTTCCATTTTCATTTCCTCCTTATGCATTCATGGCCTGCAGCTGCTTTACGGTATCGGCAAAGACCTGCATGGCTTCCTGTACGGCAGTGGGCTTACTCATATCCACGCCGGCATACTTCAGCGCTTCAATGGGCGGCACAGAGGAACCGGCGCTGAGGAACTTCTTGTAATCTTCCACAGCGGGGGCGCCCAGCTTGAGGATCCGGTTGGCAATGGCTACGGCGGCGGAGAAGCCGGTGGCGTACTGGTACACATAGAAATTGCGATAGAAGTGGGGGATGCGCATCCATTCGTTTTCGATCACCGGATCCACCACGCATTCCCGGCCGTAATACTTCTTGTTCAGATCCAGGTAGATATTGCACAGAACGTCGCCGGTGATGGCTTCGCCCCGTTCGTACATGGCATGGCTTTCTTTTTCGAAGGTGGCAAACATGGTCTGGCGGAAGACGGTGGTGCGGAATTCTTCCAGCAGTTGATTCAGCAGGAAAGCTTCGGCAGCCTTATTGCCCTTGAATTTGTTCAGCAGGTGGTGCATAAGCAGTACTTCGTTGCAGGTGGAGGCCACTTCTGCCACGAACAGGCTGTAATCCGCCTTTTCGAAGCACTGGGCTTTGTTGCTGTGATAAGAGTGCATGGCGTGGCCCAGTTCATGAGCCAGGGTCATGGCGCCGCCCAGGTCATCGGAGTGGTTCAAAAGCACATAGGGGTGCACGCCATAGCAGCCCCAGGAATAGGCGCCGCTGCGCTTGCCCTTGTTTTCGTATACGTCAATCCAGCCGTTTTTGAACGCTTCCCGCAGGGTGCCCACATAATCTTCGCCCAGCACGGAAAGGCCTTCGCACACCAGATCGCAGGCTTCGTCGAAGGAAAGCTTCATATCGAAATCGCTGATCATGGGCACATACAGGTCGTACAGGTGCAGCTCATCCACACCCAGGTACTTTTTGCGGATTTTCAGGTATTCATCCATGGCCGGCAGAGCGTTTTCCACTTCGTTGATCAGGTTATCGTACACGGCTTCGGGAATTTCCAGGGGAGAGAGGGAAGCCTGACGGGCGCTTTCATACTTGCGGGCACGGGAAGAGAACACGTCGCCCTTGACGGAAGCGGCATAGATGGCGGACACCGTGGAGCGGAATTTGCCGAAGGTGCCGTTCATGCCTTCCAGGGCGGCTTTGCGCACGTCCCGGTTGCGGCTGCGCAGCAGGGGGCCCATGTTGCCGTGGGTCAATTGGATCATATTGCCCTCTTCATCGGGTACCAGGGGCAGGGGCAGATCCACATTGTTGAACTTGCCGAAAATATCGTTGGCAGCGCCCCGCACTTCGCCCATGGCGGCCAGCAGCGCTTCCTGTTCGGCGGGCAGCACATGGCTCTTTTGCCGGCGCAGCAGGCGGATCATTTCGCTGAAATCGGAGAAAGAAGCATCGTTTTGCATCTCTTCCAGGGTTTCGTCCGGCAGCATGAGCAGTTCCGGATCCAGGAAAGCGGCGCTGCTGCGGGCGCTGACCATCAGCCGGTTCACCCGATCGGACAGGGCCTGACGGGCGGGATCACCGTTGTCTTCATCCCGGTAAAGGCCGGCATAAGTGACGATGCGGGACACTTTTTCATAGAGGCTGCTGTGTTCCCGGATGGCGGCGCGGGGGTCTTCGGCCACCCGGCTTTGCCACTTTTTCAGGCTGTCCATCAGCTGGGCAGCTTCGGCAAAGGCGGCTTCAAAGGCTTCCATGGATTCAAAAATAGCAGTCAGATCCCAGGTATAACGGGAATCCATTTCATGGCGGGGTTTCAGTTCACGAATCATGGCGGTTTCCTCCCGAGGTGTTTATTTTTTTCGGCACAAAGCCGGAAAAGACTGTTTTTTCTTCATCGCTCAGAACGGTGAGATCCCCGTTTTGCTGGCGCAGGGTTTTGCGGCAGATATGCAGCCCCATACCCCGGCCTTCTCCCTTGCCGGAGAAGCCGGCTTCAAAGATTTTTTCGGCCAGGTCCTGAGGAATCTGGGGGCCGTTATTTTCCACGGAAAAAGCAAAGCGATGCACATCATCCCACAGTGTAACACGAATGGCAGCATTTTTCCAGTCTTTCAGGGCGTCCATGGCGTTATCGATCAGGTTGGAAAGCACCCGGCACATTTCCCAGGCCGGGAAGGGCAAATCTTTCCAGGCGGCTTTTACCGTTACCTCCAAACGGATGTTCCGGCTTTCGGCCTCGGTCATTTTGGCGCGAAGCAGGGCATTCACCGGGGCGCAGGCGGTTTTCAGCTGGCGGCTCAAACTCTGGATGTTGCCGTACACCTGATCGATATAAGCCCGGGCTTCGTCGAATTCCTCCATTTCCATCAGGCTGTATACCACCTGCAGATGATTGAGGAAATCGTGCCGCTGGGCGCGCAGGGCGTGGTTCAGGTCCGTCATCTGGGCCACGGTTTCGTCCAGGCCATTCAGCTTCACATGCATGCGCCGGGCTTGAATGGCATCCCGGATATCCACAACTGCCCCCCAGATGACCACCACAGCCAGCATCAGAATCAGGATATCGCCCAGCGAATCCTGCAGCACATGGTTGAATTCGTCCGTGAGCACATACAAAGCCAGGGCCAGCATGGCCAGGATCTGAAATGCGTTGATGACCACGGCGTATATCGTGGCTTTTTTGATGTTGAACCGAGGCATCAGCTTCATGCTTCGCCTTCCATCTCCTTCTTCAGAAATGCCAGAATGCGGCGTTCCATTCTGGAAATCTGCATTTGTGATGTTTGTAGAATTTCGGCCACCTGCCGCTGACTCATTTGCTTCACAAACCGCAGCAGGATGATTTTCCGTTCGTTTTCCGAGAGCTTTTGAAGGGCTGCTTTCATATCCGCCCTTTGTTCAAAGCGGGCAAAGCCCTGCTCCGTATGGGGCAGTTTTTCCCCCAGGGACAGGCCTTCTTCGTCGGTCTGATCCATGGAAATGGTTTCGGAATGGGCTTGCAGGGCTTGCAAAACCCGGTACAGATCCCAGCCCAGCCGATCGGCCAGTTCACGGGGCGTAGGCTCCCTTCTGTTTTCCTGCAGGAAGGAAGCCCTTTGTTTGGATACCAGAATGCTGTCCTGGCGGATGGAGCGGGGGGTGTGCACAAGGCCCTGCTTATCCCGGATATAGTTTTGCAGCGTGCCCATGACCGTGGGGGTCACATAGGTGGAAAATTTCAGGCCCCTTGACGGGTCGAACCCCCGGATGGCCTGCACGCAGGCAAGACAGGCAGTCTGGTATAAATCTTCATATTCGATGCCCCGATTGGCAAGGCGGCGTGCCATGGCTTTGAGCAGCTCATCGCAGCTGAAAAGCGCTTCTTCCAGGGCGGCATCGGTTTTTTCTGCATGGAAGCGGAGCACCGCTTCATGCATCGTCTGGGCGTTCATTTTATACTTTTGCCGGCAGGATCATGCGAACGGTATGCACGCCGTTTTCATCCTGATCCAGTTCCACCTGGCGCACCAGGGTGCCGATGATCATTTTGGCAATATCTGCATCCGCCGGGTTTTCGGTCTGCTGCACGCAGCCCTTGGAGGCAGAAATGGAAACATGCAGGCTGTCTTTTTGTTCTTCGCAGGTAAGGTTGAGGCACTGCACGGAAAAATCCTGATGGAGCAAAAGATCACAGCTTTCGTCCACGGCGCTGCGCAGATCGTCCATCACGTCCACCGGCACGTCGTACAGGGCGGCCACGCCGGCCATGGCCATGCGCAGCAGCAGGGTGCATTCCTCCCGGGCAGGTACTTTCATATCCAATATCCTCATTTTGTCACCACTTTCATATCTTGTTCGGGCAAAAAGGCGCTGAGGGTTTCCAGCGCTTCTTCACTGTCCCGCACCCACATATCCCTGGGGCACAGCAGGGTGATGCCTTCCTCCGGCAGATTGATGTATACCGGAACGGGCCCCTGCATATCGCTGAGCAGGGCTTGCACCGGCGCCATCTGTTCCCGTTTCATGCGCAGGAAAATGCGTTTCTTTGCATCCTTGGCCCGCTGGGCATCGGTACGGGTATCGGGGGCTGCCGGGGCTACCAGCGGTTCAATGGCATCCACCAGGAGTTTGGGGTCTTCCTCCTCCCGGATGGACAGCCGGCCGGTGACCAGCACCGCTTCATCCGCCTGGATAGCCCGGCCGTAGCGTTCATATACCTTGGGGAACAAAAGGCACTCAATTTGCCCGGCATGGTCTTCCAGGGTCATAAAGCCCATCATGGTGCCCTTTTTGGTGGCTTTGGCGTGGCTTTCCACCACCATGCCGCCCATGGCTACTTTCTTTCCGTCTTCTGTCAGGCCGCCATCCGGTCCTTCCATCAGTTCCATCAGGGCGGTGGTGTTGAAGGACAGCTTTTTCAGCGCTTCCGCATATTCATCCAAAGGATGGGCGGAGCAGTAAATGCCCGTCACTTCCTTTTCCTGCAAAAGCTTTTCTTTTAAGGGGTATTCCTGCATGGGGGGATAGGTTTCTTCCGTGCGCATGCTTTCGCCGGATTGCCCCAGGTCGAAGAAGGATACCTGGCCGGTAATGGTCTGCTTGCGCTGGTTCATCTGGGCGTCCATGGCGCTTTCAAATACGGCCATGCACTGCACACGCTTAGCCCCCAGATGATCAAAACACCCGGCCCGGATCAGGCTTTCCACGGCCCGCTTGTTCACGTCCTCGCCGGTCATGCGGCGGCAGAAATCGAAAATGTTCAGAAAAGCGCCGTTCCGCTGCCGCTCCCGAATGATGCTTTCAATGGCCTTTTCGCCCACATTCTTGATACTGCCCATGCCAAAGAGGATACCGGCCTTTTTGCCCTCTCCGGAA
Source organism: Clostridia bacterium (assembly GCA_017434775.1). Lineage (GTDB taxonomy): Bacteria > Bacillota > Clostridia > Christensenellales > Aristaeellaceae > RUG563. The sequence continues at coordinate 19,963 of JAFSGG010000026.1, read as the reverse complement.
ACGGTGAAGCGGCCCATGGAGCGGTTGATATCCGGGGGCAGGATGGGAATGCCCTTCTGGCGGCAGTAGTAAATGTAGCCGGCAATCTTGGCGCTGTTGCCGGACACGCTGTTCATCAGCGCGGCCATGAATTCTGCCGGGTAATGGCATTTGAGGTAGCCCGTGCGCAGGGCCACCACGGCGTAGCAGGCAGCGTGGGGCTTGTTGAAAGCGTAGGAGGCAAAGGAGGACATTTCGTCAAAAATCTGCTCCGCCACTTCCGCCAGTACCCCCCGGGAAACCGCCCCGGGAATGCCCTCTTTTTCGGAACCGTGCACAAACAGGGCACGTTCTTTGGTCATTACGTCTTTTTTCTTTTTGGCCATGGCCCGGCGCACCAGGTCGCTTCGGCCATAGGAATAGCCGGCCAGATCCCGCACAATCTGCATCACCTGTTCCTGATACACCATGCAGCCGTAGGTCACGTCCAGAATGGGGGCCAGCAGGGGGGAGAGGTATTGCACGGTTTCCGGGTGCTGCTTGCCCCGGATGTAGCGGGGAATGGAATCCATGGGGCCGGGACGATACAGGGAAATGCCGGCAATGATATCTTCAAAGCTGCGGGGCCGCATGGCGGAAAGGAAATTGCGCATGCCGCCGCTTTCCAGCTGGAACACGCCGTCCGTATCCCCGGCGCAGATCATATCGAATACCTTTTCGTCGTCCATGGGGATCTTTTCCGGGTCGATATGGATACCGCGTTCCTTCAGCATGTCCACCGTATCCCGGATCACTGTCAGGGTGCGGAGGCCCAGAAAGTCCATTTTCAATAGGCCCAGCTTTTCAATGATACCCATGGGGTACTGGGTGGTGATCACATTATCGTTGCATTGCAGGGGCACATAAGTGGTGGCAGGATCCCTTGTGATCAGCACCCCGGCAGCGTGGGTGGAGGCGTGCCTTGGCATGCCTTCCAGCTTCATGGCGGTATCGATCAGCCGCTGCACGTCCGGGTCGGTTTCGTACATATCGGCAAGGGCTTTACTTTGCTGCAGGGCTTTTTCCAGGGTCATATCCAGGGCGATGGGCACTTCCCTGACCACCTGATCCACCTGAGCGTAGGGAAAACCCAATACCCTGCCCACGTCCCGCAAAACGCCCCGGGCGGCCATGGTGCCGAAGGTGATGATCTGGCACACGTGATCCGCCCCGTATTTCCGGGCTACGTAATCGATCACTTCCTGCCGCCGTTCGTAGCAGAAGTCCACGTCGATATCCGGCATGGATACGCGTTCCGGGTTCAGGAAGCGTTCAAAGAGCAGGTTGTATTTCAGGGGATCCAGCATGGTGATGTTCAGGCAATAAGCCACAATGCTGCCGGCGCCGCTGCCGCGGCCGGGGCCTACCATAATGCCGTGATCCTTGGCGTATTTGATAAAATCCCACACAATCAGGAAGTAATCCACATACCCCATCTTTTCGATGACGGAAAGCTCGTAATTCAGTCGTTCCAACGCTTCCTGATTGCTTTTTTCGTAGCGCTCCCACAGGCCCTGCAAACAGAGCTTGCGCAGCATGCTTTCGCTGGTTTCGCCCGCAGGCACCTGATACCGGGGCAGGTGCACCCGGGAAAAATCAAACTCTACCCGGCACCGGTCCGCAATTTCCTGGGTGCGGTGCACGGCGTCCGGATAATCGGGGAAGAGGGCCAGCATTTCCTGTTCGCTCTTCACATACAGTTCCCTTGTGGTCATCCGCATGCGGTTGTCTTCATCCAGGGTTTTGCCGGTCTGGATGCACATGAGCACTTCCTGGGCGTCGGCGTCGTCTTTGGTTTCGTAGTGGCAGTCGTTGGTGGCCACCAGGGGAATGCCGGTTTTTTTGCTCATTTCCACAAGCCGGGGCAGCACGGTCTTTTCTTCCAGAATGCCGTGATCCATGATTTCGATGTAGAAATGATCCGGGCCCATGATGCGGCTCATGTTCCGCACATATTGTTCAGCTTCGTTATAGCGTTCATCCAGAAGCATTTTGGGCAGATCGCCGCTGAGGCAGGCGCTCATGGCAATGAGGCCTTCGTGGTGCTTTTCAAGCAGGGCATAGTCAATCCGCGGACGGTAATAGAAGCCGTCGGTAAACCCGGCGCTCACCAGCTTCATCAGGTTTTGATAGCCTGTCTGGTTTTCGCACAGCAGAATCAGATGACTGTATTCTTTTGTCAGGCTGCGCTTTTCCAGCATATCCGGACAGATGTATACTTCGCAGCCGATCACCGGGTGGATGCCCTGATCCTTGCAGGCGGTATAGAAATCAATGGCGCCGTAGAGCACCCCGTGGTCGGTGATGGCGCAGGCGGTCATCTGCATGTCCTTCAGGCGCTTCACCAGGTGCCGGATGCGGCAGGCGCCGTCCAGCAGGCTGTATTCCGTATGCAAATGCAAATGCGCGAAGCTCACGCCATCCCCTCCATAAATTCATACTTTTCTACACTAATTATACCGCACTTCCCCCCAAATGAAAACACTTTACACAATAAAAAAACCGGCTGTGCCCTGGGGCATGCCGGTTGAAAAAAGATTATTCAAAATGCATCTGAATGGGGCCGTTGGAAGTGCGCACGGACAGGGGCTTTTGGCCGTCCTGATAGGCGGGCAGGGAATTGCGGCCGTTGGTGGTGTGGCTGTCAATCTGCCAGAGGGACTGGGGGCCTTTCACACTGCCGGAAATGGGGGAATTGCTGGTGCGCACACGGATGGCGGCGGCATCCAGCCCGTTCAGCTTCAAGCCGCCGTTGGTGGAGGAAATGGAAAGCTCCTGCCGGGCCTGCACGTTCTGTACCGCCACGCCGCCGTTGGTGGTGCCCAGGGTCAGGTTTTCGCCGGAAAGGCAGTTCTTCACCGCAATGCCGCCGTTGGTGGTGTGGAAGGAAAAGAGCTGCTTGGTTTCCGTCTGGGCGACGGCGATGCCGCCGTTGGTGGTATGCGCATCCATGGAAATGCATTGGGTGTTATGGACGGCCATACCGCCGTTGGTGGTGCCCAGCTCCACGTGAGTCAGCATCTGGGGGCCTTCCAGGGAAATGCCGCCGTTTTTGGTGAAGGCTTTCAGGCTGGCCATCAGATCCCGGGGTACTTCCAGGGTGATTTCCAGCTTGGGGCCGCCAAGGAAAATGTTGAAGTTGAAGAAACGGCGGTTTTCCGTTTTCTGTTCCTGCAGGATCAGGGTATCCCCTTCCACCCTGGCTTCATATACATTCTGTGCCCGGGTGAAATAGGTAAGGGTCACCTGATTGTTATGGGAAAGAAGGATTTTGATGCCCATATTGCCGGCCTGCAGGTCGATATGGTTTAGCCGGTCGGCAGCGCAGGTGAGCTGCATCTTCTGCCACTGATTGCCGTTGATGACCGGCTCTTCCGCAAGGGCAGGGGCAGCGGCGGCAGGCTGACGGATTTCGGAAATCAGCTTCTTGGCCAGCAGGTCTGCCGGTTCCATGGCGGCTACGGCTTCTTCTTCCGTCATGCCGCTTTCCATGCGGTCATCCAGCATTTCTTTGCAGAAATGGAAGGCGGCGTCTTTTTCCGTATCGGTCAGGCCGCTCAGGGCCTGGTTCAGCTGGTGCAGATAATCGGCTTTATTCATGGGTATTTTCCTCCTTGGTGGTAGCGGTCAGGATAAAGGTATATACGCGGTTTACATCTTCCCATTCTTTCAGGAAGGATTGGATCTGGGCTTTTCCGTTTTCGGTAATGGCATAATATTTCCGCAGCCGGCCGTTATGTTCCCGGGAATAGACCGTCAGCTGCCCGGCTGCTTCCAGCCGCCGCAGCACCGGATACAGCGTGGATTCGGAAATGGGCATCAGGGCGGATACTTCCTGAATCAGCAAATAGCCGTAGGAATCCCCTTTTAACAGCAGGGACAGCACGCAGGCTTCCAGCAAGCCCCGTTTCATTTGCGCATCCATGGGGATGAACACCTCCTTACGAATAATATTATACGGCGTATAGTATTATATGTCAATAGGGTATTGCAAAAATTATTTTGCCGGATGCAGCCCGTCCTGTTCTTGACAAGGAGGGGTTTGGGCGGTATGCTGACAATGGAGGGAAATGCCATGTGGAAAATTCTGATTTCTGCCAATGAGGAAGGGGCTAAGTGCACCCTGAATATGGAATATGCCCGGGCGGTGGAAAAAAGCGGTGGACTGCCTTTTGTATTGCCCCTGACGGTGAGCGAAAAGCAGCTGGAGGGATACCTGGCCATGGCGGATGGACTGCTTTTGTCCGGCGGCGGGGATGTGGATCCTTCCTTTTATGGGGAGGCGCGGCATCCTCAATGCGGCGAGGCCAGCAAAATCCGGGATGAAATGGAAATGGCCCTGTGCAAAAAGGCTGTGGAAAAAGGGATTCCGGTGCTGGGTATCTGCCGGGGGGTGCAGGTGATGAATATTGCTCTGGGCGGTACGCTTTACCAGCATATTGAAAACCATGCCCGGCACGATTTGCCCCGTGAACCGGTGCATGATGCGTTGATTTACAGCGGCACCCGGCTGCATGCCATTCTGGGCGTGGATACCGTGGGCGTGAACAGCCGTCATCATCAGGCGGTGAAGGAGGTGGCGGAGGGGCTGATCGTTTCCGCCCGGGCTCAGGACGGCACGGTGGAGGCGGTGGAATCGCCGGGGGATTCGTTCTTTCTGGGGGTGCAGTGGCATCCGGAAGGTCTGTATGATCATTATGACGATATGAAAAAGATTTTTGCAGCCTTTGTGGCGGCAGCAAAGGGGAACACATGAAGCAGATTGCTTTGGTTGCGGATATGCACGGCAACTTACCGGCCACCCGGGCCCTGGCGGCGGATCTGAAACGCCGGGGCATTGAAACGATCTATTGTCTGGGAGACATGATCGGCAAGGGTCCTTCTTCCAAAGAAACCATGCAGTGGACGCTGGAAAACTGCCAGGTGATCCTGCAGGGCAACTGGGAAGAGGGTATCGGCCTGAAGCAATATGAAAAAGACGAATTTTACTATGAGCAGCTGGGCGAGGAATACATGGCCCTGCTTCCCAGGCTGCCCATGGAATACAGTTTCACCCTGTCCGGCCGGCGCATCCGCATGATCCACGGCCGGCCATTTATGGCGGATGCGGTGGGCGTGCACCGGGAAGAAAGCCATTTCCAGCCCCTGCTTCAAAATCACGACGTGCTCATCTATGCCGATGCCCATAAGATTGGCATGCGGCTGCTGACCGGCGGCAAGATGGTCATTAATTGCGGCAGCGTGGGCAATGGCCTGAACCTGAACATGGTGCAGTACACCATCCTCACCGGGGAAGAAACGGATGAGACGGCACCCTTTGACGTGAACCTGATCACCCTGCCCTATGACCGGGAACAGGCCGTCCGGGATGCGCTGGAAGCCGGGGAAAGAGGGCTGGTGAAGGCCGATTTATTTGCACAGGAAGTGATGACCGGGGTCTATGCCCGGCATCCGAAAAAATGAGGTTAGCATGAAATTAACGTTTTGTCCTTTGTTCAGCGGTTCCAGCGGCAATGCTATTTACGTCAGTGCCGGGGATACCCGCATGCTCATTGACGCCGGCATGCCGGGCAAGGCTATTGAAAACGCCCTGCGCGCTATTGACGTGCTGCCGGAAACCCTCACCGCCATTGCCGTCACCCATGAGCATACGGATCATACCAAGGGCGTGGGGATCCTCAGCCGCAAGTATCACATTCCCATTTATGCCAACGAGCGCACCTTTGAAGCCATGGCCAAAACCGTGGGGGAGATTCCCAAGTGGGATCGGCGCTATTTTGAAACCGGTGAAGATTTTTATGTGAATGATCTGGCGCTCCATCCCTTTTCCATTCCCCATGATGCGGCGGAGCCGGTGGGTTACCGCATTTTTGCCGGCGGCGCCAGCGTGGCGGTGGCTACGGATATGGGCTATATGCAAAAAAACGTGCTCAAAACCCTGGCCGGAACTCCGGTGATGGTGCTGGAAAGCAATTATGACCCCGCCCTGCTGATGCAGAACCCCCACTATTCCCTGTTCCTCAAGCAGCGCATCCGTTCCAATCACGGTCATCTGTCCAATGAGGACAGCGCCAACAGCCTGCTGGCCCTGTATGAAACCGGGGTGCGCCATGTGCTGCTGGGGCACCTGAGTGCCGAAAACAATACGCCGGAATTAGCCCTCACCACTGCGGTGGAAAAGCTGACGGAAAACGGCATCTGCGTGGGGGAAGATGTGACACTGGACATTGCCTGGCGGGACCGGGTGAGCCGGATGTTCATTCTGGGCACGTGATTCAATGTTCCTGTTTCCTGAAAGAATATGGGAGGGGCTTGCCCCTCCCGTTTTTCGTTTATGGATCGATTTACATAACATCTTTCAGGCTGCCATTATGTCTGATCCGGATAATCATAAAAGCGGCCTTTGTGGAAATTTTCGTTTCCCAGCGGTATTGCGGTCAGCCTGAAAATCACACATCCATCCGGGCATACAACCGTTTTGGTGTATTTTCCATCACCGCCAAGGTTTTCAAGATTCCCTCCGCTTCTTACCGCTTCCATCAAGGGATGGAACAGCAGCATGGTTTTTGAGCAGATTCCGTAGCCCGCCTGATTGACGGGACAGCCGTACGTGCAAACATAGCGATCGCCGATCTCTTCGCCGTTGCGGCAATATCTTTCGGTGTGATCTCCATGCAGAAATCCGGTCACTTCAATACTGAATTCATATTCTTCATCATACCATTTCTTCATATTTCCTCCTGAATAACATCGGCTTTACTTTAATGACATGACATAGATCTGGCAAGGGTTTTCCTTGCCCCAGAGTTCCTCAATGACTTCAAACTCTGCAAATCCCAGGGAAAGATAGAAGCGATTTGTGATATCGTAGTCTTGGTAGACCCCCATCTTTACCGTTTTAACCTGCATGAAAGAATAACCTTCTTCTGCAGCGGCTTTTTTCGCTTCATGAAACAAGGCTTTTCCCAAACCCTTCCTGTGGTACGCCCTCAGAACGCCCATCACTGCCAGCTCCACCGTCTGCCGGCCGGTTTCCTTCAGGCAGAGGAAGCCGACGTAATGGCCATTTTCCTTGATGGCAAAGAACATCCAGTCGGAGCACTCACGGATATATTGCTCTCGGCTCTCCGCCATCTCAAACCAATCGTGAAGATTTTCAAGGATGCTTCTGGCGATGGTTCTTTTAAGCGTCATATCTTTGATCTTTTCAATCGTTCTGTCTTTCCTTTGTTCAAGAACGGGTTCGTCCGGCAGGGTCACTTTCTTCATCGTACACATAGTGGATTCCTCCTGTAAGTAATTGAATTTTTTGCATGGTGTGACAAGGCGAAATAACATTGGATGCAGCGATCCGATGGCGAGGGGTAACAAAAAAACCGCAGAATCCTCTGCGGTCGAAAAAGAGTTCGATGCAGAGCGAAAATCTCAGTGACAACACAAACCAAGCTGTTTACTAACACAGCTTTTTTGTGTATGCACTTGGATTTTCCGCTCTTTCCGAATTCTCCCTGTACCGATCTGCGGCCTTGGGAGAATCGGCAAACATCACATCCTTTGGTTGATTTCGCCTTGTCACAGTCAGTGTAGCATGGTATCGGAGGCATGTCAAGGCTTTTGGCTGCGGCCGGTACCCGGTACACGATGGATGTTGCAGTTTTGCTACGTCGATCAGAAAAATTCACCATGTGGCAAGAGGGTTCTTAAGGAGCTTTTATCCAACAACGAACAAATGAGCATCCGGCGTTCGGATGCTCGCTTGCTTATGGATCGGCATGCTTATCTGTTCGGTTTGCGAACCGTGGAAACGCAATGCACCGGAACGGTGCGTATAATTGCGCCCTCCCTATATAATTGGGAAATGAATTTCTCTTCTCCTCGACAAACTGGGATTTATCTCTCCGTTAAACTGAAAATTGCAAACGACTATATATCCAGACGGTAGAGATAAGATATCATATCGTACTCTTGGTTTCCCCATTTATGAGTACTGGTTTTGTACGCTTGTCCGCCCATTTTCTCATAAAATTTTCTGGCGGCATCATTTTCTTTAAGGCACCATATTATCATTTTCTTCTTACCCAATGCCCCAAAGAAATCAATTGCATTTTGAAACAGTGCTCTTCCTATTCCGCTTTTTCTTTTTCCGTATCTGACGTATAAAGCAACGATTTCACAATCTGAATCTTCGTTGTCGGCAATCTCATTCCAGCTAAAACCCAGTACCTCCTTCTCATCCACAGCAACCATGTATTTTTGATATCTTTGCAGTTCTATCTGATATCGTTGTTCCACGCTCATGGAATCCAGATATTCATCGTCTATGATGTCCCTATACGCATTTTTCCAATCTTCAACTACTATTTCTGCAATTTGCCCAGCATCTGCGCTCGTGGCTTTTCTGATAATCAATGGCTCTTGAACATCGTTCATTTTTACATACTCCTGTCTGTCAGCATAAGTTCTGCTGGGGTTTTCTGGGTTCAACAAATTCAAACTTTTCATGCTCATACTATCATAGAAAGAAGAAAACAGCAAGCAACACAATCAGTATCACTTGCTGCCATCCTGAAGGATAACTCCACCCTTTCCAGCACCCTCACTGGCTGCCTCTTCTTTTTTCAGAAGGGATAAACGAACGTTAGGTACAAAAAAAAGGAGGGTTTTCCCTCCTTCTTTGTGTTTTTACTTTTGCCGGTTTTGCGGTGGAAAGGGATGGATTCCCTCCATCCGGGCCAGTTCTTCCGTTTCCTCTTCGGAATAAACCATGGCGGGCATCAGCCCGGTGCATTCCGTGGCGGAAGATACGTTTTCCACATCCGGGAAAGCATCGTTTTCACCGGTATGACGCAAGGGCTGTTTGCTCATTTGCAATGGTAGCTCTGGCACATGCTTTCATCGGCGGGATCGCCGGAGTAAGCCATGGGCGTGGGGGCAATCTGCACGCTTTCCAGGCCGCACAGGCCCTGTTCCTGCTTCAGATGGCGGCAGGATTTGACGGAGCAATGGATACTCTGATGATTCTTGTCAGGCATAGCGTTTCTCTCCTTCCGCAGGCATTTTTCTGCCTGCACAGGTAGCATGCGCTGTTTTCAGAGGACTTACACATGGCAAAAACCGGCAGAAAATCGAAAGGACCTGCAGCGCTGCATCAGCTTATGCCATGGGAGAGGGCGGCAGGGCGTTGTTTTCACCCAGGTGTTCCGCCAGTGACATTTCTTCTTTCAGGCAGGACAGGCGGCTGATGGAAACTTCGTAGGCAATCCGGTTGATCACGCTGCCGTCGGGCAATTGTTTCTGGTATTCCCGGCTCTGGAAACGACCCTGGATTTTCAGCTTATCCCCCACCTGCAGGGAAGCGGCGTACCGGGCAGTGCGGCCCCAGGCGATGCAGGGAATATAATCGCTTTTGCCAAAGGCCCGGTTCACCGCCAGCATCAGGTCCGCAATTTCCCGGCCAAAGGGGGTGGTGCGGAAAGAGGGCGGCTTGCAGATGGCGCCGGTGAGCTGCACGATGTTGGGGTTTGCGCTGTCATCCGGCGGATCCAGCTGCTGGGCAAAGGCGGTCAGCAGCAGCCTGCCGCTGCCGGAGATCACCTTGTTATAAGAGCGCAGCTGGCCGGCGATGCCGATGCGGATGCCGGGCGCTACTTCGCTGTTCATGAGCCGCTCACTGATGGTGACGGGCAGGATATCGGATGCGCCGGAGAGCCGGGGTACTTTCAGATCCAGCCGATAGAATTTTTCGCCGAAGACCTCGTGATCCACTTCGGGTGTATTTTCAATCACGCCGCACAATTGCAGCAGATTATTTTCAGTTTCCATCATGATTTTCTACCTCCGGTACAGTATTGGGCACGGCTTTTTGCCGGCCTTGTGTGTCGATGGTGGTTTTTCCGTCAAGAAGAAGCTGGGATACGGGAACAATTTCAAAACCCTGTTTCTGCAGGGAATCCAGCACTTTGGGCAGTGCTGGCAGGATGTATTTGGAATCGTTATGGAAGAGGATGATATCCCCGCTTTTCACATTCCGGGTGGCTTTTTGCACCAGGTCATCCACGCCCCGGTTTTTCCAGTCCAGGCTGTCTACGCTCCACTGGATCACCTCATATCCCTGGGCTCTGGCTGTCAGCACCACCCGGTTATTGTAATCCCCATAGGGGGGACGGAACAGGGCGGAGCGTTTGCCGATGAGGCTTTCCAGCCGGTCATCCATGGCGGTGAGCTCTTTGGCGATTTTATCTTCGTTCAGCTTGGTCATGTGGGGATGGGATGTGGAATGATTGCCGATTTCGTGGCCTCTTCTGTCAATTTCCCGTACCAGTTCCGGAAACCGTTCGGACCAGATATCCACCAGAAAAAAGGTGGTTTTCACCCCGTATGCATCCAGGATGTTGAGGATTTCCTCCGTCTGGTCGCCGCCCCAGGCGGCATCGAAGCTGATGGCAATTTTTCCGTCGTTACGGTCCACGCAGTAGATGGGCAGCTCCCGTTTGGGGGCGGCAACCAGGGTGGTATCTGCCTGTACGGCGTAAAAGACGGATAGGGCCATAAGCATGATCAGTGCGCCGATGGCAAAGGGTTTGCCGGGCTTTTCTTTTGCGGTGTGCCCTGCGGTATCAACCTGTTTGAGCATGTATTTTGCCCTCCTTTTGCTTTACCGTATGCAAAAGCAGGGGGAAATAGAAGCTGCATGAATAGCTTTCACCGCAGTCTATAGTATACGAAAACTATGGCGAAATTATGATCAAAATGAAAACAAAAGCGTTCGTCATCTTCCGGCAAAATTTGCAACAAAAAAACAGCCGCTGTGAAATGCAGCTGTTCCGATTGTCAAAAAACCTGTCGTGGGGATGCATGAAGGGGCTGTTGCCCCTTCGTATGGAATCCGCAGCAGGGGCTTTGCTCCTGCGAGGAGCGCCCATGGCGCTTCCTATATCAATTTACGGCCGTAAAAATAGGGTTTTCAACCTCCTTTTAGAGGCTGAAAACCCATTTTTACAGGAAATGTGATGTTTTGATTGAAAAACAGCTTCAGCTGATTTTCAATCACTTGTTATCAGTAATCGGCGTCGTAGGGCAGAACGGCCACAATCTGGCTTTCGATATAGACGATGGTGTAGAAAGTGGAGCCGTAAGATTGATAATTGGCCAAAAACTCATGGATGTTATTGGCCCGGATGGGATTCTGCTTGGTGCCCCAGTAAAAGATGCAGTTGGGATCCACTTCATAATCGTAATGATCCTTGCTGCCGTTGGTGTAGGTGGAACGGTTGCCGCTGTCGTAATCATCGCCCTGATACTTGAGGGTAACCAGGTCTGCATCCATGCGCCAGGTGGTGCCCTTGAGGTAAATATCGTTGATATAGCCTGCGGATACGCGGGTGCGTTTTTCGCTGGGGCGGCGCTGGAGATAGATGGTGTAGGTGGTGGAGGCGCCGGCGTTTGTCACCTGGATGGTAACGGCCTGGGGTTCATCCGTCATTTCGATGACCTGGGAGGTCTGCCCGCTGCGCACCTGACGGCCGTTGACGGTGATGACGGCACTGGGATCCATGGCCACGGGGGTGAAGGTGGGCCGGGACACCCAGTCTGCCACTGTCAGCAGGTAGGTGGTCTGGTAGGGGCTGAAAGCGGAGGGCAGCATAATGCCGGTGTTGGGGCAATTGTGGGTGAGGTTGGAAAGCAGGGTGCTGCCGGAACCGTAATAGGAAGCACCGGCAGAACCGTCATCCGCCAGGGCGGGAGAGCAGGAAAGCAGCAGCATCACTGCCAGAAGAACGGAGAGAATGCGACGGGTCATGGTAATATACCTCCTGATGCCTTGTGTTCATGGAAGAACAGGTTTTTTTCCCGTTCTATCCATATAACGAACAGGGTATCTGTTTTGTTGCATTAAATTTCGGGAATTTCCAGTTCAATTTCCCGGCCCAGGGCGGCGGACTTGCCGATGCCGTCGATGATGGCCTGGTTGTAATAAATCTGGGAAGAGGGCACGGGAGCCGGGGTGCCTTCCTTGATGGCATCCAGGAAGGAGCGTACCTTCAGTTCAAACAGGTCTTTATTATTGCGCAGGATGGGGAATTTGGTTTCCGTCTGCAGGCCGGCCACATCGGAGTAAAGCGTCATTTCGCCGCCCACGCTGCCGTTCCAGCATTCGGTGGAGGGGATGCGCAGGGCGCCCTGCTTGCCCAGAATGATGGTATCGCCGGGGGTATCCAGATGCATGGCCCAGGAAATGCGGAAGTCCAGAATGATGCCGCCTTCCAGGCGCACAAAGGCTGCGGCAAAATCGTCCACGTTGAAGCGGGCGGCGTTTTCGGCGGCGGTATGATCCTGATCGGGCCGCTGATAGAGGGGGTTGGTGCCGAAGAAATTACTGGTGTAGCCGGAAACGGTGAGGGGCTTGGGATAGCCGATGGCGTTGAGCACCATATCCAGGCTGTAGCAGCCGATATCGCCCAGGGCGCCGATGCCGGCCGTTTTCTTTTCAATGAAGGTGGAGTTGGGAATGCCCCGGCGGCGGCCGCCGCCGGTCTGGATGTAGTAAATTTCGCCCAGCACGCCGCTGTCCACGATCTTTTTCACCTGCTGCATGTTGGGATCCATCCGGGGCTGGAAGCCGATGGTGAGCAGCTTACCGGAAGCCTTTTCGGCTTTGATCACTTCGGCCGCTTCTTCCACGGTGACGGTAAAGGGCTTTTCCAAGAGCACATTCACGCCGGCGTTCAGGCATTTGATGGCGCATTCTGCGTGGGTGGCGTTATAGGTGCAGATGCTGACGGCGTCCAGGTTTTCCTTGGCCAGCATTTCGTCCAAGTTTTCGTAGAAGCGGATGTTGGTATAATCCACACCCCGGCGCTTGCAGAACTTTTCGCACTTGCCGGGCACGATATCGCACATGGCCACCAGTTCCACGTCCGGGAATTTCAGATACTGGGGTACATGGGCTTCGGCAATCCAGCCGGTACCCACAATGGCGCAGCGGAGCTTTTTGCTGGCATCAATGGCCTTTTCTTCAATGGCCTGCATGGTTTGGTTCAGAACGGCGTCGCCTTTGGACATGGAAACAGCCTCCTTGATTATCAATATATTTACTTCCGGTATTATAGCATTTTTCTTCCCGTCTGCCAAGATGCTGCCGGGGATAAAAGGTGACAATTCGACGCACCCTGATGACGGAAAAAAACCTTGATTTCCATTTGTGGGAAAGGTATAATGAAAGAAAGAAAAAAACGTCGGAAAGGACGAAATAGCATGGCAATCAAGATTACTGTATGGAATGAAGATAATGTTCAGGAAAGCAGCCCCGATGTATTGAAGGTATATCCCCAAGGATTGCTGGGCGCTGTGGCCGATATGTTTCCCGGCGAGCATTTTCAGGTGCGCAAAGCCTGGCTCTCCCAGGAGGAAGCAGGGCTGACGGATGAAATTCTCAGCGATACGGACGTGCTCATCTGGTGGGGGCATTGCAAGCACGGTCAGGTGCCCGATGAAATCGTCACCCGGGTGCAGGGCCATGTGCTGCGGGGCATGGGGCTGATTGTGCTGCACAGCGGCCACGAAAGCAAGATTTTCCAGCGGCTGATGGGGACCCAGTGCAGCCTTCGCTGGCACGAAATGAACGAAAGGGAACGCATCTTTGTCATCGAGCCCAGCCATCCCATCATGTGGGGCTTGCCCATGCATTTTGAACTGGAAGCGGAAGAAATGTATGGCGAGCGGTTTGATATTCCCACTCCCGATGCACTGCTGGCCCTTGGCTGGTATCAGTCGGGCGAAGTATTCCGTTCCGCCTGCCTGTTCAACCGGGGTTACGGCAAGGTATTCTATTTCCAGCCCGGCCATGAAACCCTGCCTTCCTACCACAACCCCTATGTGAAGCAGGTGATCGTCAATGCCGCTTTCTTCATCGCCCGGAACCGGGTGCTGGACCGGGAACTGCACAGCGATTTCGCCGAAGCGCTGGAAAAATTCTGAGGGTGCTGCCATGAAAGTGCATGTTCTTGGCTGTCATGGCCCTTACCCCACCGCCGGCGGCGCCACCAGCGGCTATCTGATCTCCCACCAGGGGGAAAATATCCTGATGGATTGCGGCAGCGGCGTGCTGGGCAAGCTGATGGCCGTTTGCGATCCGGCTGGGCTTTCGGCAGTGCTTTTGTCCCACCTGCATTTTGACCATGCGGAGGATCTGCTGGTGATGAGTTATCTTTTGCAGATGCGTGGCAGGAAACTTACGGTGTATGTGCCGCCGGAGGATGAAAGCCCTCTGAAGGGGTTATTGAGCCCGGCTGTATACGACGTGCGGCCCTACCCTGAAGAAATGGATATTGCCGGGATCCGCATCACCACCTGTCCCACCCGGCATCCGGTGCCCTGCCGGGCGATCCGGCTGGAGGCGGAGGGAAAAAGCCTGGTGTTCACCGGGGATACCAACACCTGTGAAGGGCTGAAGGGCTTTTGCCGGGGAGCGGATGCGCTGCTTTGCGATGCTGCGTTTCTGGACAGTGAATGGAAAGAAACCTTGCCCCACCTGAGCGCCCTGAAAGCGGCGCAGCTGGCCGGGGAAGCGCAGGTGAAAAAACTGTATCTTACCCATCTGCCCGTAACCCACGACATAAAAACCATGGAAAAAGAAGCTGCTTTGGCATTTGCGCAAACCCGGGCTGTTTACCCGGGCATGGAGATTATTTTGTGAAAGTACGCCCGTTTCATCATCAGCGGCCCCTGGCTGCCTGCGCCCTTTGCTACGGTGCAGGGGTCTTTTTCGGGGTTTATCTGCCTTATGAGCCCCGCCTTGTGTGGATGGGGCTTATTTTGTGTGTTTTCGGCTGTGTGCTGCTGCATCGCATGCATAAGCGGCAGGTGCTGGGATGGATGGGTGCCTTTTTGTTCCTGGGGCTATTGTTGTCCGGTCATGCCAGCCATCCGCAATTGCCGCAGCCGGGCCGCTATACCATCACCGGCGTGGTGGCGGAGGAATTGACCCTGCGGCCGGACGGCAGTGCCCAGGGATATCTGGAACAAACGGTGGCACACAGTGAAAACGGCGAGATGGCCCTTGGCAGAGTATACTGGACCTTTGTGCCGGAGGAAGAAAACCCTGTCTGGCCGACGGACAGCCAGCAAGTGCAGTTTTCAGGGAAAATCTATCATCCTTCCCGGCAGGATAACCCCTATGGCTTTGATTTTCGCATGTTCCTGCTGGAAAAGGGGATTCAGGTGGGCATATCCGGAGCGAATGAACTGCAGATTACCGGACAGGGAAGCCGGGGCCTTTTTTCTAATTTCTATCAATGGCGCACTTACCTTTCCACCCGGCTGGAACTGGTATTTGGGGATGAAAGCGATCTGCCGCGGGCTCTGCTGCTGGGAGAAAAGTACTGGCTGCCCCAGGAAGTGCAGGATAGCTTTGCCCAGGCTGGGGTGGCCCATGTGCTGTCCGTTTCCGGGATGCATGTGGCGATGCTGGCTTATTGCGTTATTTACCTGATTCCCAGGCGATTGGGTCAGCGGTTCAGCTTTGTACTGGTTTTCCTGTTTCTGCTGGTGTACTGCGGTATGCTGGGGTTCCCGGCCCCGGCGGTTCGTGCAGCCGTGTTTGTGCTGCTGGGAAGATACCGGCGCATCCTCCGGCGGGGGAAGGACTGGCTGTCGGTAGTGGCAGCGGCTTTCCTGCTGATCACCCTGTTCAGCCCCATGGCCATGTTTTCCGCCGGGTTCCAGCTGTCTTTTGGGGCGGTCATCGGCATTTTTGTGGTGCTGCCTCTTCTGGAAAAGCGCTTTCCCGGGCTGCGTGCATCCCGTCTTGGGCAAAGCACACTGGTTTCCATTGCCGCCACCATTGGCCTCAGCCTGCCCAGCATGCAGGTGTTCCATCAGTTTTCCGTGATCGGGCTTTTCCTCAATCCCTTTATTTGTCTGGTATTTATGGCGCTGCTGCCTTTGTATGCCGTTTTGCTGGTGCTGGGCTGCATTTCAATGCCCCTGGCCCAGACCCTGGCGGTGCCTTTTCACATTATCACCTCCGCTGTCACGGATTTTGTCACCTGGGCCGGGCAGCTGCCCTTTGCCACCGTCCGGGTGCCGGAATTGCCATGGTATGTGGTTGTTTCGCTGGCAACCGCCTTTGTGCTGGTTTCCGGCTTTGTGGTGATGAAAAAGAATCTGCGCCGCGCTTTGGCCCTGGCGCTTGCGGTTGGCAGCCTGCTGATCTGGCAGGTGACCCTTTGCCGGGATGTGCAGTATATCCAGCTGGCTGCCGGGCAATCGGACGCCGCCATCATCTGCGACGGCAGGGAAACGGTGCTCATTGATGTGGGGGAATACGGCGGTGATACGGTGTCCTATCTGCAAAGCACGGCCCGCAATGCGGATACCCTGGTGATTACCCATCTGCACAAGGATCATTGTCTGGGTGTGCGGCAATTGCTGGACAGCAATGTGAAGATCGGCCGGGTCATTTTACCCCACGGCGCGCTGGATACCAGGGTGGACCTTGCCTGCGTTGCTTTCCTGAAGGAATTTGAGGAAAGGCAGATTCCAGTGTATTATATGCGTGCCGGTCAATATTTCCAAACGGAGCGCTGCCGCTTTACCGCCCAGTGGCCCATGGAAGGGACCGTTATTCCCGGGCAGGATGCCAACCGCTATTCCCTGATGCTGCTTTGTGAACTGGACGGGGTGCGCCTGCTTTCCTGCGGCGATGGGGAAGGGGATTTTGAGTGCTATGGCGCGGTGGATGCGGATGTTGTGAAGATTGCCCATCACGGCAGTAAAGACGGCACCCGGGAAGCTTTTCTGGAGCAGGCGACACCATTTGCGGCGTTGATTACCGGCAATGGGTACAGCGAAACCCTGCCCCACCCGGAAACGCTTTCCCGGCTTGAAAAATACGGCGTTTCGGTTTACAATACAGGGGAGAGGGGTGCGGTGACGCTCACTTGCCGGGATGGCAGGGTGCAGATCACCCCTTATCTGCCGCTGCAGGAGACACCATGAATCACACGGAATTTTTTACCGCTTTGGGGAACGGAAAAATTGAAAAGTGCTACCTGTTTGAAGGGACGGAGGAGTTTACCAAACGCGCCGCCCTGAATGCTTTGCGCAAACAGGTGACCGCCGGTGAATTTGCCGCCATGAACGATGTGCGCCTGCAGGATCCGCCGCCGGATGAACTGATCGCTGCGGTGGAAACGCTGCCTTTTTTGAGCGAAAGGCGGTTTGTGGAAGTACGGGGATGCGCCCTGCTCACCGGGGAAAAACCCAAAGAATATGACGAAGAAAAGGCCGTTTTGCGCTATCAGGATTATTTTATGGATCTGCCGGAAACCACCTGCCTGGTGTTCTACGTGCGGGGCAAGGCGGACGGCCGGAAAAAGATGTATAATCTTTTGAAAAAACGGGCCACCTTGGTATCTTTTGAACCTTTAAAAGACAGGGAACTGACCCAGTGGATTGCACAGCGGCTGGGCAGCATGGGAAAGCAGATCAACCATGCCTGCTGCCAGCAATTGTGGTTTTCTGCCGGACGGGAATTGACCATGCTGGCCAATGAACTGGAAAAACTGGCTGCTTATATGGGCGAAAGGACGGAAGTAACCCCGGCAGATATTGATGCCGTGTGCGTCAAAAGCGTGGAATACAAGGTATTTGACCTGTCCGACGCCCTGTTTTCCGGCCGGGGCAGCAAGGCCCTTGCCATGCTGGATGCGCTGCTTTCCGACGGCGAAGATAGGCTGATGATCCTGTCTGTTCTGGGCCGCCAGTGCCGCCAGCTGCTCTACACGTCTGCCATGATGGCGGCCGGGAAACGGCTGCCCCAGATAGCAACGGAGCTGGGTGTTCCCGATTTTGTGGCCAGCAAGAATATGAATATGGCCAAGCGCTATTCTACAGCGCAGTTGAGAAGACTGACCCGCCTGTGTACCGAAACGGAATATCTGGTAAAAAGCGGCCAGCTGATGGAGCAGGGGGCCGTGGAAAAAGTGATGCTGCAGATTATGGGCCTTGGAAAGGAGCACACCTGATGAAACAGGCGTTGAAAAATGCCGGAATTCAGCTGCCGGAAACGGCGGTTCTCCGGCTGGAAAAATATCTTGCCTTACTGATCGAATGGAATAAACAGATGGATCTGACCAGCGTGCCCGAAGCGGAAATGGCAGAAAGGCACTTTGCTGATTCCCTGCTGCCCCTTTTTCAGGAGGGGCTGTTTCCCGAAGGTTGCCGTGTGATTGACGTGGGGACCGGCGCCGGTTTTCCCGGCCTTGTGATGGCCGCGGCCCGGGATGATATCCGCATGACGCTGCTGGAAGCGCAGCAAAAGCGCTGCATTTTCCTCCAGGCGGTGTGCGATGCGCTGGAACTGAAAAACGTGACCATCATCCATGATCGTGCGGAAACCCTGGGCAAAAAGGAAGCGCACCGGGAGCAATATGATCGTGCCGTGGCCCGTGCCGTGGCGCCTATGAATGTGCTGTGCGAATACCTGCTACCTTTTGTGCGGGTGGGGGGCATGGCGGTGTGCTGGAAAGGCCCTCAGGTGGAAAACGAAAAAGAGGATGGCAATGCGGCGGCACGGAAACTGGGCGGTGAAGAGATGCAGCTGATGGCCATGGGCCAGGGCGGTCATGTGGTGGCCTGTGTGGAAAAAACGGAAAAAACCCTTCCCCAATATCCGCGCAAAAACGGCATCCCCACCAAACGTCCCTTGAAAAAAGACAAATAACCCTGCCGAAAAATAAAAAATACCCCGAATGATGGGGAATGGTTCTTCAGCCTTCTGCCGAAAATGCGGCAGGAGGTTTTTTCTTTATGCAGAAACCCTTCTCCGGGAGCGCATGCAATTGGTCTTCCTCCGGGGGGATGGGAGGGCCAGAAGCTGCGCTCCCCATGGAGGAGGCAGATACGCATGAGCGTTTTGAAAGCAGATAAAACGGGCAACGGACGGCAGGTGTGCTGGCTGGCCATGAAGGATATCCGGGCTAATGAAAGCCAGCCCCGGCAACATTTTGACGATGTGAAGCTGATGGAGCTGGCATCTTCTATCCGCAGGCATGGGCTTTTGCAGCCCATTACCGTGCGCAGCCTTCCGGATGGATACGAGATTGTGATGGGGGAACGTCGCTTCCGGGCGTGTCAGATGTTGGGGTATACCCATATTGATGCTTTTGTGTTACCCGCCGGACGGGATGAAAGCGCCGTGCTGGCATTGATCGAAAATATTCAGCGGGAAAACCTCCATTATTTTGAGGAAGCAGAGGCGTACGCCGCCCTGCTGGAAAAGGGGATGAGCCGGGAAACCCTGGCCCGGCAGCTGGGCAAAAGCCCGTCTGCCATTGCCAATAAACTGCGGCTGATGAAGCTGGACAAGCCCCTGAGGGAACTGCTGACTGAAGAAGGCCTTTCCGAACGGCATGCCAGAGCCCTTCTTTCCCTGCCGGATGCCGCCGCCCGGCTGCGCATTGCCCGGCAGGCCGCCCTTCGGCAGCTTACCGTGCGGCAGACGGAGGAGATGGTGCAAAACGCCATGCAGCGGCTGCCGGTGGCGCCTCAGGGAAGACGGGTCATTTCCTTGGTTCGGGATCCCCGGCTCTACATCAATGCCATCCGCAGTGTGGTGCACCAGATGCAGGAAAGCGGCCTGCAGGCAGAAATAACCCAGGAAACAAGGGGCGGCGATATCCTTGTGCAGGTTCTGATCCGTCGATAGCACCACGTGAACCAACGAGAATGGAGAATTCAGAATTCGGAATTAAGAATGAAGAATTGCAGTTGGTTTAATGATGCCGGGCATTGTCGTCCGTTTTATTCTTCCGTCAACGTATGCAAACAATAGATGCATCGATCCGCAGATATCGCAGGGGAGGGGCTTGCCCCTTCCTTTTTGTGTAGCATTTGTGTTGTTACAAGGGGAACGATGGAGGGGCGTTGCCCCCTCCACCCCCAC
>JAFSGG010000025.1 GCA_017434775.1 Clostridia bacterium | reverse complement strand
TGTGCTTATCCGTTGGAGGAGTGCTGTATTCTTTCCTTTTGTGGGAGGCTGTTTCAGCTACAGCGGCACATGGTTCGTGCGTGCTGTCAATTCTATCCGCAGGAAGGGTCAAGGGTGAATGAGGCGACCGGCCCTCCAGTGGAGGGAGCGGCTGAAAGCCGCAGGAAGCCGAATGAATCAACCGAAACAAGCATTGGGAGCGTCAGCGACCAAGGCGTAGATTGAGGTTGCGGAACGTTGTCCCTTGTGAGGGTGGAGGGGGCAAAGCCCCTCCATTGTTCCCCATGCAGCAATACCAGGCAGCAATAGCAAAAATACAGTTTGTCCCTCCGGGGCGGCGTGCGTAAACCGTTTTGTTCCGGCATAGGATGTGCCGGGAGGGATGGGCATGAAGGGACAGAGCCTGAAAATCCAGACGGCGGTGATGACGGGCTGCAACATGGTGATCCGGGGACTGGGGTTCATTCTCCGGATGATCACGGCACGGCTGCTGGGGCCGGAAGCGGTGGGGGTCATGGAACTGGCCGGCCAGGCCCACATGCTGGCGCTGACCCCGGCGGCATCGGGCCTTCCCGGAGCGGTGAGCCGGATGGTGGCAAAGGATGCGGAAAAGGCCGGAGTGCTGTTGACGGCGCGGAAAATGGTGATGCGGCTGGGGCTTTTATTGGG
Organism: Clostridia bacterium; assembly: GCA_017434775.1. GTDB lineage: Bacteria > Bacillota > Clostridia > Christensenellales > Aristaeellaceae > RUG563. The sequence goes on along the minus strand of JAFSGG010000025.1, from coordinate 18,333 downwards.
TGTGCTCCTATTGCTGTTTTCGCCGCTGATTGCCGGATGGATGGGGGATGAAAGAACGCTGCCCTCTCTGCTGTTGTTTTCGCCTTGTATATTGATCATCGGTCTTTCCGGGGTGTACCGGGGATATAGTCTGGGTATGGGCAATGTGTGGCCTCCGGCGCTGTGCGAAATGACAGAGCAGGTGGTGCGGCTTCTGATTGTGCTGGCGGCGGCGCTGATCATCCCAAGGCTGACGGTGGCGTGGCGGGCGGCGGTGCCGGCCTTTGCCACGGTGATGGGGGAAGGCTGCGGATTGCTGCTGCTGGTGCTGTGGCTGCGGAAGAAAGTAAAAGGAAGGCCTGCGCCGGTGGGGAAGCAATTATCCAGGGCTGCGCTGCCGGTAACCATGAATCGGCTGTGTCACACGGCGCTGCGCACCTTATGCAGCGTGATGATTCCATTGCGGCTTGCTGCAGCAGGGCTTTCCCACAGCGAGGCCATCAGCCGTATGGGCATGCTCAATGGCATGGTAATGCCCCTGATTTTTTTGCCCGGTATGTTTTCCGGGGCGCTGGGCACAGTGAGTATTCCGGCGGTGGCTGGCTGCCGATCCTGCGTTCGCCAAAGAAAATTGATGCTGCGGCTATTGTTGGCTGCTGGGGCGGTAGGCATCGGATGCAGCAGCCTTTTGCATGTGCTGGCGCCTTTTGTGGGGAAAAAACTCTATGCCCTGCCGGAAGTGGGGGAATTGCTCCGGGCTATGAGCCCCCTGGCTGCCATTCTTTCGGTGCAGCAGGTGCTGGGTGGCATTATGATGGGATTGGGAATGGAACGGAAGACTTTTTTTGCCTCCCTCTGGGGCGCATTGATTACCCTGGGGCTCACTTTTTTGTGGACGGCGGACCGGCGGCTGGGCATTTATGGGGCTGGGTATGCTAATTTGGTAGGGCATGGAATCACGCTGGTTTGCTGCCTGATTTCATTCCTGATGCACGAAAAAACAGCAGAGAGCACGGCCTCTGCTGTGTAAAGGATCAATATTGAATTTCGTATCCGTGTTGGGAAAGCAAATTCAGGGCTTGCCGGAAATTTTCCTGCTTGACCAGCACATAATCCGTATTGTAGGTGGAAAGAGCAAAGATGCTGATGCCGTTTTCGGAAAGCAGGGCGGCGATTTTGGCCAGAATGCCCACCAGGGAAAAATCCAGCACACCATCCAGGTAAAAGCAGCGCCAGTTGTCTTCTTTTTGCAGGGTATTTTTCGGCACAAGGGCGGTGGGACACACCAGGGACAGTTCGTCCTTCGTTTTGGCCAGGAAAGTGTATTCTTGTTCCAATAATTCATGGGGAACGGATGAAATCTGGCACACGGTAAAATCTTGTGAAAGGCACAGGATGCGCATGATCATTCCTCCCTGCAATAAACGCCTGAACAAAAAAGCTCAGGCGTTTTTTAGATTCAGCTGAAGCGCTGTTCCAGCTCTTCATATTTCTGATAGGTGATAAGGGCGTCGTGATCCGTCTTTTCCAGCTGAACCACATACGTCCAGCGGCCGTAGGGGGTAATATTGCGGATGCGGCGCAGGTTGATGATATAGCTTTTGTGGCAGCGGAAGAAGATGGCGGGATCCAGCCGGGCTTCGGTTTCGCTGAGGGTTTCGGACAGCAGGTAGCGCTGCCCGTCCTCGGTATAGATGACGGTAGCCCTGTCTTCCCGCTGTACCAGCAGGATCTCCTGCTGATCGATGAAGGCGATGCCGTCCTTGTGTTTGAGCATCAGCCGCCCTTCCACGGGCTTTACGACGGCCGGCTTAGGCAAGGGCTTGCTTTGCGCAGGTTTTCGGGTTTTGAGGATGCGTTCCAGCGTCTGTTCCAGTCTTTCCAGATTGAAAGGCTTTACCAGATAATCAAAAGCGTATACCTCAAAGGCTTCTTCCCGGTATTCTTCATGGGCGGTGGCAAAGATGATGATGGCGGCCGGGTTCATATCCTGAATAGCCCGGGCGCATTCGATGCCGTTTCTTTTCGGCATATCCACATCCAGAAAGACCACTTGCGGATGCAGCTCCTGAAACAGGGAAACTGCTTCTTCGCCGTTTACGGCTTCGCCTACCAGGGTGAAGCCTTCCGTCTTTTCAATTTTTTTGCGCAGGATCAGCCGCATGCCGGGCTCATCATCGGCGATGAGCACATTCATTTGCAATTCAGCCATTTACCGCCTCCTGGCAGCAAAGCGCTGCTGAGGCCGGGCCATGATTTCGCTGAGGATAATGCCGCGCATCAGATCCCGGGCTTCTTCGGGGGACAGGCCGGATTCTGCGGGCTGAATTCTTTGAAGCGCCGGGGTTTCTTTCAGCATATAATCGTGACAGGCATCGACGCCTTCTGTGCCGATGACGGGCGCGGGAATGGGATGTATATTCAGCGGCTTGGGCTGGCTGGGCAGCATGTAATCGTGGCAGGTATCCGTGCCTTCCATGCCCATAACAGGTGCTGCGGGCATTACGGATTCCATCCGGGGGATTTCCCAGGAGGAATCCAGGGTGGGCTGTTCTTCCTTCTTTGCAGGGGCCGTGTAAACAACCTTTTTTGTTTTTGCCGCTTCCTGTTTGGCCTTCTTTTTTGCGCGTGCCACAAGAGAAATGATGATACCCAGGATGATAATGGCAAAGTCTTCCATACAAGGCCTCCTTTCAGCCGGAGTGAAATTCCGGAGAAAGGCACAGGGAATCAGCCCGGTGCCTTTTCCGGTGAGCGGCGTTTATTTCTTCTGATCCAGGGGCTTCTGAGCTTCCTTTTCGGGAGCGGTGGCCTTGGCAATGCCGTTGCGCATTTCGGTATCGGCCACGGTGTTCTGCATCTGGTAGTAGTCCATCACGCCCAGCTTGCCTTCCTTGAGGGCAGCAGCCATGGCCAGGGGTACCTGCGCTTCGGCTTCCACAACCTTGGCGCGCATTTCCTGCACGGCAGCCTTCATTTCCTGTTCATGGGCAACAGCCATGGCGCGGCGTTCTTCGGCCTTGGCCTGAGCAATGCGGCGGTCGGCTTCGGCCTGGTCCATCTGCAGCTGAGCGCCGATGTTGCGGCCAACGTCTACGTCGGCGATATCGATGGAGAGAATTTCATAAGCAGTGCCCTTGTCCAGGCCTTTGTTGAGAACCGTCTGGCTGATGAGGTCGGGGTTTTCCAGCACGGCCTTATGAGTGGCGGAAGAACCGATGGTGGTAACGATACCTTCGCCAACGCGGGCGATGATGGTTTCTTCGCCGGCGCCGCCCACCAGGCGTTCAATGTTGGTGCGAACGGTGATGCGGGCTTTGGCGCGCAGTTCAATACCGTTCTGGGCAATGGCGGCTACGGGCGGCGTTTCAATCACCTTGGGCAGCACGCTCATCTGCACGGCCTGGAATACATCGCGGCCGGCCAGGTCAATGGCGCAGGCCGTGGTGAAGGACAGGCTGATCTGGGCCTGCTTGGCGGAAATGAGGGCGTTGATCACCCGTTCAATGTTACCGCCGGCCAGCAGATGGGTTTCCAGCATATCGGTGGTCACATCCAGACCGGCTTTGCGGGCTTTGATGTAGGCGTTGACCACCTTCTGGGGAGAAATGCGACGGAAGCGCATACCGATCAGGCTGATGATTTTTACAGGAGCGCCGGAAGCCCGGGCGTTGATCCACAGCCCCAGGGGCACATAGCGGAAGAATACGGCGATCATCAGCAGCGCCACAGCCGCCAGAATCACAATGATGATGGTGGTGGCAGAATCGCTGCTGCTGCCATAGGAAGCGGCCAGACCGGACACGGGCAGAATGACGAGCGCCAGCAGGAGCGCCAGCATGGTGATAAGCTTCTTTTTCATTGGAATTTTCCTCCCTCTTTTATATGGTTTCCATTAACCCTTCTTTTCCCGGACGATGATGCGGTTCCCTTCGATGCGGAACACCTGCACCGGCACGTCCTTGGCAAGGTATGCACATTCGGATATTACTTCCAGCCGCATTCCGTTGATTTCGGCGGTGCCCACAGGGCTCAGCACGGAAGTGGTGATGCCTTCCTGACCCAGCAGGGCGGATAATTCTTCATTTTCGGCCCCCGGGGTTTCGTCTTTGAGGATCAGGGCCGAGCGGCTGATTTTGCCGTGAGCGGCGGATTTGATGGAGATAGATACCGATATGCCGGCAAGGGCCAGGGCAATCAGCATCACACTCAGGCCGGCGGCCATGCCGTACTGATTCCAGGTGAGCACAATGCCCACAATGATCAGCACAATGCCGGAAATGCCGGGCAGGCCGAAGCCGGGAACAAATACTTCCACAACCAATAGCGCCACCCCTGCAATCAGGCAGATGATCAGCGGCAGGTTGGTGAGGATAAAAGCCAATACATCCTGCATGGTTTTGCGAACTCCTTTCCGGATGATCTTTTGATGACTGTATCATACCATGAAAGAAAAGGACTGAAAAGGGGTTTTGCCCGAAAACAGCATTTTGCCGTTCCAATTGTCAGGATGGGCAAAAGAATTCGCTTTTATCAAAAAAAAGAAAAACGCCCGCAGACAAGCGGGCGCAAAAAAACAAATATGCGGGTTTATTTTTCACCGGCTTCCTTGCTGCATAAGCCGCAAACAGGCACGGGATAGCCGGGAAAATCATATACATAAAAGCCGCTATCCTCCACCGCATCCCCGACGGTAAAGCCGCAGCCGTATTGACACACCTGATGCTTTCCGCAATCGGCCATAATGGTCAGATGATCGGTAACACCAGCAGCAATGGAGTATTTCTGATCCTGATGGCAAAGATAGCAATGCCGTGTGACCGTTCCGCCTATCTGACAGGTGGGAACAATCTCCCAGCGCCAGGGTGAAAATTGGCATACATGATCTTCTTCTACGGTGACCGAATGATCACAGCCAAGGGGCAATCCCCGAATGGCACCGCAGCCGAATTTGCAACGCTGTGGTTCAATACAGGTGGCCCTCAGCCAATCATGGGGTGTGTTGACAACAGAATAGACCTTTTCGAGCTGGCAGATGCTGCAGCGCATGATTAGTTCTCCGACCATCTGGCAGGTGGGCTCATATACCCACGCAACGATTTCGTCATGGTTGCATATATGGGCATCTGCTGTGGCCGGCGTTTCATCCGCAAACGCCGCCGTCACACCAAGCAACAGGCATGCTGCTACTAAAATCACAATCCATTTTCTCATTTTCTTTCCTCCTCATTTTTGTCTGTTGTACGTTCGTGCAAACGGGCAAAAGGGGGACAGTAGCGGAATTTCATTCTGTAGCTCTATCACCTTCTTGTTCTAAAAACGGAAAAAATTGGTTTTTCTATTCCAATACTATCATAGGCTTCACGGTTTGTCAATGGATAGGAGAAGGTACATGTGTAAATTCTTTTCTTCTGTTCCGGTAGTTTGTAATATTAAAAATGCCTTTCCTGGGCAAGGAAAGGCATGCATATTTTACTTGTTTATTTTCGGAATTGTGCTTTCATTCCGGAGGCATTCTGACAGCCGGAGCACATCTTGCTCATACACCGGGGCCAGCGCCCGGCGATAGATGATGGAAGCCGGGTGATACAGGGCGTAGAGCGGCACGCTGGCCTTACTTTCCATCCATGTGCCGTGGCAATCGCCGATGGTAATTTTCGGGTTCGTCAGGGCTTTGAGGGGCACATTGCCCAAGGTTACCAGCACCTTTGGCTGCACGATGGCAATTTCCTTCATCAGCCAGGGGGTGAACAGCGCCAGCTCTTCCTTATCCGGCGCACGGTTGCGCAGCCTTCCGGTGGGGCCCACTTCCGTGGGGCGGATTTTTACCACATTGGAAATAAAAATTTCTTCCCGTTTCATGCCCATCAGGGTGAGGAATTCATCCAGATTTTTGCCGGCCTTGCCCACGAAGGGACGGCGCTTGATGACCTCCGTTTCCCCGGGAGCTTCGCCGATGAGCATGATTTTCGGATGATCCTGCCGTCCTTCGCCAAAGACCAGGGGCTTATCTTCCCCCGGCCACAGGGGCTGGAAAAACTTTTCCATTTCGGCATACAAGGCTTTCAGCTGTGTCAATGGGTTCACTCCTTCAGGCCCAGCTCTTTCATTTTGGCCTGCACGGCCAACAGATCGTGCCAGGCGTCCCGTTTCTTGCTTTCATCCCGGAGCAGCGCCGCCGGGTGATAGGTGGGCATAAAATACACGCCCTTTTTTTCCACCCACACGCCCCGATCCCGGGTGATGCGGATATGATCCCCCAGAATGTATTTGGCGGCGGTGGCCCCCAGCAGCACAATGATTTTCGGTTTGATCATGCCCACCTGACAGCGAAGATAGGGCATGCAGGCGGCGGCCTCCTCCGGCAGGGGCGCCCGGTTCTGGGGCGGACGGCATTTGACGATGTTGGCAATGAACACTTCTTCCCGTGTCATGCCGATGGAGGCGATCATTTTGGTCAATAGCTGCCCGGCACGCCCCACAAAGGCCAGACCCTGCAGGTCTTCATCCGCCCCCGGCCCTTCGCCGATGAACATGAGGGAAGCGTGGGGGTTTCCCTGCCCCGGCACTTTGTTGTGAATATTGCGGCACAGGATACATTTTTCGCAGGCGGCAATCTGTTCATGCATGGCATCCCAGGAAATTTCCACGGCTGTGCCTCCTTTGTAAAAATGCGCTGAAATTCAGCGCATACGGATGTTGGGGTTCTTTTCTTGCAGGAAGGTCTTCAGTTCTTCCACGCTGCCGCCCTCCAGCTTATCGGTTTCAATTGCAAGACAGCTCGTTTGCTGATGCCACAGATACAGGAGGTTATCACACTGCTGCACACGGGTGAAGGTATCATACCCAAAGGTTTCCTTGCCGGCATCGGCAGCTTCAGCGGAAAAGAGAATGTTTTGCTCAAAGAAAGCAGCGGTCTGGGCGACGTTAAGGCGTCCTCTTTCTTCCAGGGCTTTGCATTGCTTTTTTGCCAGATGAGCAGGAAAAAAAAGCAAATAAACCAACAAAGCCGCCCCGGCCACCAGAAAACATACAGCGGTGGGGGGATCTGCCGGGCCGATGAAATCCGTAAACCGGAGAATACCGGCTGCAATAACGATGATCCCCAGCGCAAGGGTGAATAATATATTGGACCGGGGCAGGGTATCTTTGATTTCTTTGCGAATGACTTCCGGGGTCATCACACACCGGGCGAAAAAACGGGGTTGTGTCTGCATTTCACTCATGGGGGGCGCTCCTTTACTGAAAATGAGTGCGCAGCGTGGCGAAGGTGGAGGAAATATCCTGGTTCAGCCAGTCCAGCAGGCTCATCAAAAGGGCAATCAGCAGCAGCAGGCACAGCACGCCAGCCACCACACCCACAAAGTCCATCACACCGGCGGCTACTTTGTAATGATCCTGCTTATCTTCTTTTTCCCATTGCTTACGCAGCTGATAGGGGGTCTGATCGTCGTACATGGAGATGCCTCCTTTACACATAATCCATCCAGGGTGCGGCTTCATCTTCCCGGCCGGTGAGGCTGCCTTCCCCCTGCAATCCCGGGAAACCCTGTTGCCGCAGCGCTTCATACAGCACGATGGCCACGGAATTGGAAAGATTTAAGGAACGGGCTTCTTTCCGCATGGGGATGCGGATGCACCGGTCGTACACCCGTGATAATAACGATTCGGGCAGCCCTTTTGTTTCACAGCCGAAGACGATAAAATCATTTTCGCCGAATTTCGCTTCGTGATAAGCCCGGGGCGCCTTGGTGCTGGCAAAGTGGAAGGTGGCACCGGGGTATTTTTCCAAAAGGGCATCAAAGGAGGGCAGTACCTGCATATCCACCAGATGAAAATAATCCAGCCCGGCACGCTTGAGGTATTTATCGCTGATTTCAAAGCCCAAAGGCTCGATCAGGATCAGGTGGGCGCCGGTGGCGGCGCAGGTGCGGGCAATATTGCCGGTATTCTGGGGAATTTCCGGCTGATAAAGGACGATGTACATGGTTTTTTCCTTCTTTTACAGTGTTACGCCGCTTTTGAAAATGGCAATTTCCCGGTATCCTTTCCGTTCGGCGGTGGTTTCTTCACCATTGGCGGTTGCAAGGATTTTTTCAAAGAGCTGGTTGGCTGCCGTCTGCATATCCGTGCCGGAAAGCAGTACACCTGCGTTAAAGTCGATCCAGTCCTTTTTCTTTTGGGACAGGGCGGTATTGGTGGCCACCTTCATGGTGGGGGCAGGGCCGCCAAGGGGGGTGCCCCGGCCGGTGGTGAAGAGGATCAGCTGGGCGCCGGCAGCGGTGAGAGCCGTAACGGCGCAGATATCATTGCCTGGCCCCCACACCAGGTTCAGCCCGGGCTTGGCTTCCGGGGTGGCATAGGGCAATACATGTTCCACCGTGGCCAGGCCCCCCTTCTGGGTGCAGCCAAGGCTTTTTTCTTCCAAAGTGGTGATGCCGCCGGCCTTATTGCCGGGGGAGGGGTTTTCATAAACGGGCATGCCGTTCTTTTCGTAATAAGCTTTGAAGCCGTTTACCAGATCGCAGGTCATTTGGAATACCTGCTCATTACGGCATCGGGCCATGAGCAGATGCTCCGCTCCGAACATTTCCGGCACTTCGGTAAGGAGCGCCGTGCCGCCGGCGGCGCACAGCCGGTCGGAAATGACGCCCAGCAGGGGATTGGCCGTGATGCCGGAAAAGCCGTCGCTGCCGCCGCACTTGAGGCCGACGACCAGCTTGCTCACGGGCAAGGAAACCCGTTCGTCTTTGGCGGTGACTTCTTTCAGCTGACGGATGATCGCCATGGCTTCGGCTTCTTCGTCTTCCACGTCCTGGCACACCAGGAAACGGATGCGCTGTTCATCCACGTCTCCCAGGGCTTCCCGGAAGGCCTGCATGGTATTGTTTTCGCAGCCAAGACCCAGCACCAGCACGCCGCCGGCATTGGGATGGCGGCACAGGGCAAGCAAAAGCTGCTTGGTGCGGTCATGGTCTTCCCCCAGCTGGCTGCAGCCGTAGGGGTGGGTAAAGGCATACACCGGGCTGCCGGGCAGTTTGCTGCCTTCTTGGGCAATGCGGGTGGCGGTGCGGTTCACACAGCCGACCAGGGGCAGCACCCAGATTTCGTTGCGGATGCCGGCCTTGCCGTCCTTGCGCAGATATCCCATAAAACTGCCTTCAAATGGTTCAGCGGTATAGGGTGCAGTGGGGGCATAGGTGTATGCCATTTCGCCGCCCAGGGCGGTTTTCAGGTTGTGGCTGTGCACCCACTGACCGGCCTTGATGTCACAAGTGGCCACACCAATGGGGTTACCGTATTTGATCACCTTTTCACCGGCGGCAATATCCTTCAGGGCAATTTTGTGGCCGGGGTTGATGTCATCCCGCTTCTGGAAAAGCACGCCCACATTATCCAGGGGATGCAGCTGCAAATAATCCTGCATAGTTTTATTTCTCCCAGGTTTTCTTCATGGCGGCACGCAGCCCCATCAGCTGCATATCCCGCAGTTGTTTCGTAACCATCTCTTCCAGCCCGGCAATGTTCCGCAGGTCCTGTCCCCACAGTTCCTGATCGGACAGGGCGGCGTAGGCAAGGGTTTCCGGCGGCATATCACAGGAAAGCTTGGAGAAAGCGGACAGCACATATTCATCGTCCCGCACGGGGTAGGGCTTGCCGTCCCGGATGGCTTCGTAATTGCCTTCCGCATTGCGCTTGGATCCGGCGTAGAACATGATCAGGGCAGAAAGGCCAAAGCACAGGCAGGGGGGCACTTCGCCCTTCTTTTCGATGTAATCCTTCAGCGTGGGCAGCACACGGGCCACCCATTTGGATACGCTGTTCAGGGCAATGGACAAAAGCTCGTGCCGGTTGAAGGGGTTTTCAAAGCGCTGGCACACCGCCATGGCAAAGCTTTCCACTTCTTCTTTGGGGAGGGGCACATTGGGCATAATTTCGTCCAGCAATGCATGGCCCAGGAAAGCGCGCACATCTTCGTCCGCCATGCATTCGCCCACGGTATCCAGCCCGGCCATGTAAGCGGCCAGCACCATGGTGGTATGGGCGCCGTTGAGCATGCGTACCTTGCGCAGCTTATAGGGCTTCACATTGTCCGTGAAGATCACGGGGTTCATCTGATCCAGCGGCAGTTCGTTTTTTACGCATTCGGGGCCTTCGATCACCCACAGGCCAAAGGGCTCGGCGGTGACCAGCTGCTGGTCTTCATAGCCGATTTCGTCAAAAATGCCGGGCACTTCGCTGCGGGGGAAGCCGGTGACGATGCGGTCCACCAGGGTGGAACAGAAGATGTTCTCTTCTTCAATCCAACGGATAAAATCGTCGCCCAGGTTCCACTGGGCAGCCGTTTTCAGCACGGCGTCCTTCAGGAAATAGCCGTTATCGTCGATCAGTTCGCAGGGCAGGAAAATGAAGCCCTTCTTTTTCAAAAGGTACCGTTCGTGCAAAAGCCTTGTCACCTTGCCGGGGAAGGAAGCCTGGGGTTTATCTTCGTAATAATCCTTGCCGGTGTAAACGATACCGGCTTCGGTGGTGTTGGATACGATGAAGCGCAGATCGTCACTCTGGGCCAGGGACAGGAATTTGTCAAACTCCTGATAGATTTTGACGGAATCCACCACGCTGCGGACGATGCGGGTCTTTTTCACGTCGCCCGTTTCTTCCCGGCCACGGAGCATCACGGTGTACAAATGATCCTGCTCCCGCAGCATATCCACCATGCCTCTTTCCAGAGGCTGGGCAATGCACACACCCACGTCGGCGCCTGTCTGGTTGTTCAGGTTATCAATCATTTCGTCCACGAAAGCCCGCAGAAAATTGCCTTCGCCGAACTGAAGCACTCGGATTTTGCCGGGGATATTTTCTTTGCCTGCCAATTTGAGAGAAAGACGATCCATATTTATGTCCTCCCAATAATACAAATTTGCCTACGTTAATTATACTCCAAACCCATTTTCCTGTAAAGCATCAAATGGCTTGCAGGGCTGGAAAAAGTGTGCTATACTCAAATAAATTTATCCGGGAGGAGGAAATGAACGTGGAAAAAACGCCGGTTTTGTTATCCGTCAGCGGGTGGAGCCAGAATCAGGGCGAGGAAGATGGGGATGCCGTGCGCCTTTTAACCACGGGCACCCTTTCCGGGCAGGAGGACGCCTGGCGCATCGATTATAAAGAAACCCAGCCGGATAGCAATGCTTCCCATGATGTGGTGGTGAAAATGCAAAAGGGCGTGGTCACCATGGAACGCGCCGGGGATTACGCCACCAGCATGGTTTTTGAAAAAGGCCGCCGCTTTGAGGGCAGCTACCGCACCCCCTACGGCGCTTTGGATATGGGCATCTTTGCCACGCATGTGAAATACAATGTGGATCAGCAGCAGACGGGGGAAGTGAACCTGAAATACCAGCTGGATCTGCAGGGGCAGTTTGCGGCCATTCATGAGCTGCGCATCCGCTTTTGCCCCGCCCAGAAGGCATAATATGAATATCGCGGAACAATGGGGGCAGGAAATAAAAGCCTTGCTCCCCTGCGGCTTTTTGCGAATCAGCAGGGAAGCAGGCTTTTTGTTTGTCAGCGATTTTCCGGCCCGGGTTCAGGAAACGGAACGTATCCTGCAGGCACTGGAAAACGCAGGCTTTCATGTGACCCTCCGGGGCCGGATGGCCTTTTTGGACGGAACGGAAGAAAAATATCGAAAAGTATCTGAAACAGAAATTCCGGGTGTCTCCCTTCGGGAAACGGACGCAAACAGCCGCCTTCTATATGCCGCCCGGCTGCTGATGGAAAAAGGGAAGGATGAAAACTTTGCCCTTTGCCGGGAAGTGATGCGCCTGACAGCCCTAAAGGATGATAAGGGCCTGGAAAAACTGCCGGAACAGCTGGCACTGTGTCTGCGAAAAAATGAACCGCTTTCGTTCTTGGCAGGAAAAATACTGCTGCAATATATCAGCCAAAGGGAGGAAAAAACATGCTGATCACTTATCACGGCCATGCGGAATTTGAAATCCAGCTGGCCAATGGTTATACCATCATCACCGATCCTTATGATGCCCATGTGGGCTACGAAATGAAAGAATATGCCTGCGATGCCGTTACCGTTTCCCACGGCCACGGCGATCATAACTTTATCGACAAACTGCTGGGCAATTTTGCGCAGGTGGACAGTGCAGGCGAGTGGCACCTGGCTCCGGAGGTGAAGGTGACGGCCATCCCCTCCGTCCATGATGAAGCCGGCGGCACCAAACGCGGCAAAAACCTGATCATGAAGCTGGAAGCAGAAGGCCTGACGCTGGTGCACTTGGGAGATCAGGGCGACAGAATTACGCAGGAACAGCTGTCTGCCATGGGCAAAGTGGATGTGCTGCTTATTCCTGTGGGCGGCTTTTACACCATCGATGCCCAATTGGCTGGAGAAACTGTGGATCAGCTGAACCCCCGGGTGGTGATCCCCATGCACTACAAAACCGCCGTTAATGCGGACTGGCCAATTGCTGATGAAAAACCCTTCCTGCAGCGGATGAATGCGGCAGATGCCCATCCCATGCCCCTCATCCGGATTACCAAAGGGGACCTGGATCAGCAGCCTCGCCTGGCATTGCTGCAGTATGTGCAACCCACGGGGCAATAAAAATTCGGAATGAAGAATTAAGAATGAAGAATTCAGAATTATTATCGTTCAGAATTCAGAAGGAAGAATAGTCGTTCGTTGACCAATTGTCGGGAACAAAACACCGTAGGGGTGGCCATGGGCCGTCCTTTTTCCATTTCAAAACCAGCAGGCAGGAACGAATCTTGTAGGGCTGCATAAGCTCCTGCCCCGGTTTACAGTTTGTGTACAAACAAAAAAGAGAGGAAAACCTCTCTTGATCATTTATTTTACCACAGGCGCACATGCTTACGTTCGTATACCAGGGCTGTTTTATAGCTGCTGCGGATGGTGTACTGATAAGCATTATCCTTGGTGCCATTGGGGCGGATGACACTGTAGCGATGGAAGCGATACTTGGCGGAGGACTGCAGCTGGGGCAGGTCTTCAGCCAGGAGCTGAGCCAGGGCCAGGGTTTTATGGGCGGACAGAGGAGCGTAGCCGAACTGGGTAGGCACAAATTCGCCCACTTTGCCGGGGGGACACACGCTGAAGAAAGCGATCAGATCCCTTTCCACCCGGATGGTATCAATATCGTGGCGTCGGGAAAATTCCACCAGAGGTTTCAGTTGCCAATAAAGGGCACTGTTCCGCATGCGTTCCACTCGAAGGGCTTCCCGCTGGCGGGAACGATGATCCACCATCAGCAGAACACCGGCGCCGATCAATGCGATGACACATGCAAAAAAGACCCATTCATTCATCGGCCCCAAACCCCTTTCCACAATATATGGTACATTGTAACAAAACTGCGCCACAATTTCAAGGGGATTTCAGGAATGTACGAAATTTGTAACAATTGGATGTTTTTGGATCAGATCTGACCATTTTCCGGAGGAAAAACGAGGCGTTTGATCACTTCGCCGGCCAAAATCATGCCCATTACCGGGGGAACGAAGGACAGACTGCCGGGCAGATGCCGTCCCTTTTCTTCCAGAGCAGCCAGGGGTTCCATGGGCACTTCTTCCGAATAGACGGTGAGGTGGTGGGGGATGCCCATTTTTTTCAGTTTGCTGCGCAGCACCCGAGCCAGGGGACACACTTTGGTATCGTAAATATCGGCAATGCGAAAGAGGGTAGGGTCCTGTTTGTTGCCGGCGCCAAGGGCGCTGATGATGGGCACGTTTTGCTTGTGCGCCGTTTCAATCAGCAGCAGTTTGGAAACTACGGTGTCGATGCAGTCCACCACAAAATCATAATCCGTCAGCGGAAAATCCGCCGCATTTTCTGCACTGTAAAAAACGGTATGCACGGTAATCTGAGCGTTGGGATTGATATCCAGCGCTCTTTCTTTCATGACTTCCGCCTTATTTTTACCGATGGTGGAATGGAGGGCCACCAGCTGCCGGTTGATATTGGTTTTTGATACGGCATCGGGATCGATGAAGGTTAATTTTCCCACGCCGCCCCGGCACAGGGCTTCGCAGCAGGCGGCGCCCACACCGCCCACGCCAAATACTGCCACATGGGCCTTTTGCAGCCGTTCCATGGCCTTTTCTCCCAGCAGAAGTTCGCTTCGTGCAAAAATTTCCATCCTGTGCCTCCCGTGCCATTGATGTTTTCATCATACCCTCAAAGGCTGCAATTGTCAAACCCGGCCGCCGGAATATCATAGTTTTTTCCTTTCCGGGCATACTGAAACGGCATGGAAAGGCGGAATGATGATGAACGACAAGACGCTGGGGAAAAGCTATGAAAAAAATAAGAGCCTGATTGAAAATGCGGTGCAGGCCCAGAAGAATGAGGATATGAAGATCCGCCCTTTCCGGATGGCCGGAAAGCAGGCGGCGTATGTGTTTATTGACGGCATGGTGGATCTGACCCGGGTGCAGCTTTTTGTGATGGATCCCTGCATGGATGTGAAGGAACTGCCGCCGGATGAAGAACTTTCGGATTTTATCACCGGGCAGGTATTGCGGTTGGCTTCGGTGGAAGTAACCACCAGCCTGGATAATGTGCTGATGCGCATCTGTCAGGGGGACGGCGCATTGATTGTGGACGGCATGGAGGGGGCTGTCATCGGCGAAGTGAAGGGTTACAGCCGCCGCAGCATCGGCCAGCCGGTGAACGAAACGGTGATCATGGGCCCCCATGAAGGCTTTTGCGAAACCATGCGGGATAATGTGGTATTGATCCGCCGGCTGATGCGCACGCCAAAACTCATCAGCGAAGCCGTCACGGTGGGAGATCAGACTCCCATGCGGGTGAGCCTGATGTATTTGAACGGCGTGGCGCCCAGGGAAACAGTGGATGAAATAAGGCGGCGTATACAGGGGTGCCGGGTGGATTATGTGTCTTCCATCGGCATGCTGGGGCAGCTGTTGGAGGATAATCCATATGCCCTGGTCCCCCAGACGCTCATTACCGAACGGCCGGATCGGGCAGTGAGCTTCCTGCTGGAAGGGCAGGTGGTCATCCTGATGGAAAATGCACCGCTGGCGCTGGTGATGCCGGTGGGGCTTTTGCACCATTACCACGCACCGGATGATACCTCCATGCGGTGGCAGTACGGCACTTTTTTGCGGCTTTTGCGTATGGCCGGCATGCTGATTGCCCTGTTTTTGCCGGCGGTGTATGTGGCGCTGACGGTATTCCATCCGGAAGGAATGAGCCTGTCTCTTCTGACCAGCGTGCTGGAAAGCCAATCCAAGGTGCCGCTCAGCCTGTTTCCTTCCATGCTGCTGATGCTGCTGGCTTTCAGCCTGATTAACGAAGCAGGCGCACGGGTGCCCGGAGCTATGGGGGCCAGCCTGTCCATTGTGGGCGGCATCATTCTGGGCCAGGCGGTGGTGGTGGCGGATCTGTTCAGCCCGCTGCTGATTGTTGTGGTGGCCATTTCCGGGCTGGGCATCTATGCGGTGCCTTCCTATCCTTTAACACTGGCTTTGCGCATTGCCCAGCTGATGCTGGTGGTGCTGGCCGGACTGGCAGGCTATGCCGGTATTGTGATGGGTACTTTTCTTTTGCTGACCCGGCTGTGCAGCCTCACCAGTCTTCATTTTCCCTATTTCAGCCCCCTGGCGCCCGGACGCCCGGCGAATCCGGATGCCATCATCCGCATGCCGGTGTGGCGGCAGCGGCTGCGGGGCTACACGGCCAATGCCTTTCGGATGAACCGGGCTGTGGGGCCCATGCGTGCCTGGGACAAGGAGGATAAGCAATGATTTTTCACGGCCAGACCCGTACCGCCGTCCATTCCCGGCAGGCAGCGCTGGGGCAGCGGCAGGGGGAATCCCTGCAGAACCATTTTACCCTTTCGGCCATGCTCTTGTATGCCCAATTGGTCATTGGCTGCGGTTTTGTGCTGTATCAGCAGGTGGGCACGCCGGGGTATATGAGCATTCTATTGCTGTTTCTGCCCATGACCGGCCTGTATTTCATCAGCTGCCGTCTGGCGGAAAAAACGGGCATCCGGGAAGGGCTCATGGGAAAAACGGCGGATGTGCTGTTGTTTGTGTGTTTGCTGATGGATGCTCAGCTGAGCCTGTATGCATTCACCGCCATCGTCCGGGAAATACTGCCGGATTACAATACGGCGCTGATCACGCTGGTAACGCTGATATGCGTATTGCCGTCTTTGCACAGGCAGCACAGCCATGCCCTGCCTTCCTTTGCCCGGCTGCTTCGGTATCCCATGGTAGTGGGGCTGGGCATCAGTATGCTGGGGTCCATGCGATACGGACGGCTGGACCATCTGTTTCCGCTTTTAGGCCGGGGTGCGGAGAGTGTTTTATCCGGGGCGTTTTGGATGAGCACGTCCTTGAGCGCGGCGCTTACGCCGCTTTTGATTCGCACGCCGCCTTCCGGAAAATTGCAAAGGCGGCAAGGGTACCGTTCTCTGTCCATCGGTCTTTTGCTGGGGGCGGCTACGGCGCTGGTAGCGGCGTATCTGATGCCCTATCATTTCCTGACGCTGCCGGATGCGCTGGGAACCCGGCTGCTGATGCCCATCAAAGTGCATCCGGCGCTGATTTCCTGGTCGGTGACGGTGTGCCTGATGATGCTGCTGATGCTGGTCAGCCTATCGGCTTCTCTCAGCCGGGGGCTGCACCTTTTGTCCCATGTGACGGGGCGGCCGGTGGGGACAGGATTGGCTTTCCTGCTGGTACCCCTGCCGGCTCTTTCCACGGACATAGCCCGACAGATTGTGCTCAACCTGCCCATGATCCGGCTGGTGTGCATACTGGGTACGGTGCTTTTGCTGGGAATGGGCTGCCTTGCGAAAAAAGGAAGGGCGAAAAAATGAAAAGACTGTGTTTGCTGCTGCTTTTATGCATGGTATTTTTGTCCGGCTGTATGAGCCGGGAGGTGGAGGAGCAGCTGCTGGTGATCCTCATGGGTGTGGACAGGATGGAAGACGGCAATCTGGTGCTGACGGTGAAGGTGCCCAGCAATACCGCCGGGGACGTGAGCGCTTCTTCCAGTTCCGAAGATGCTTCCAAGGGCGGCAATCAGATGGGGTATCTGACCCTTTCTGCCACCGGCCATCATTTTTCCGATGCGCTGGAACTATTGCTTGCCACCACGCCCCGGTCCCTCAATTTCAGCCAGGTGCGTGAAGTGGTCATCAGCCGGCAGGTGGCAGAGACGAAGGAATGCACGCTTCTGCTGCAAAAGCTGTACAGCCTGCCCCGTATGCACACCCAGGCGGTGGTGGTTATCTGCGATGGGGAAGCCGGGAAATTTGTGGAGGAACAAAAGCCCTATGTGGGTTCCCGGCTCAGCCGGTATATCGAAGTGAGCCTGCAGAATTATGCCGGCAAGGGGTTTGTGCCCACCACCAGCCTGGCCCAGGCGGTGCAGGAAATTGGCTATGGCTGGCAGGATCCCCTGCTGATTCTGGGGGCATTGCCGCAGGATAAGGAAGGTGCACCAGAGAAGGAAAATGTGCTGAATGTGGATGCGGATCAGCTGCACGCAACCAGCATTAACGCCGTAAAGCTCTTTGGCGCAGCGGCTACGGACGGAGAAAAGGTGAGCGGTACCCTGACCGGATATGAAATGGCGCTGGTGAGCCTGATGCTGGGCCAGAGTCAATCCCTGAGCCTGTGGGATGATCAGGGCTTTTCCCTGCCCCTGTATGCCCGGGCGCCGGCTACCCTGCGGGTGGAGGGGGAGGAAAAGCTGATGCTTACGGTATCCATGGTGTGCGAGGTGCATTACCGCTCGACCACTCCACCGGATGAAGAAAAAATCAGGGGAAGGCTGGAAGATGAGCTGGAAAGCACCCTGCGGAAATTGCAGAGCCTGCGGTGCGATGCCCTGGGGTTTGGCGGCAGGCACATGCGCCGTTTTGCTACTGTACAGGCATGGGAAAATTTCAACTGGCGTGAAAAATATGCCCGGGCGGACGTGCAGGTGGATGTGCAGCTGCGGCTGAAAAAAGAGTAAACAAAAAACGGCGCTGCTTTGGGGGGAGAACTGCCAAGGAACAAGTTATCCAGCAACAAGAAAAGACGTGCATCCGGTGATATGCCAGATGCACGTTTACTTATATGTACCTGTATAGACGCAATGCACTGGTACAGTGCGTATAATTGCGCCCTCTTGAAATGATGGGAAAGAAGAGTTTCGTCTGCTCGGCAAATTGGGATTTACTTTGTCAGCATTTCGATTGCTTCTTCCTTGGTGGAAACAAAAAACACACTCTTGCCCTTATTGCTCTCATAGATAAAATCTTTGAGAGGTTTGCTGGTATAGCGAGAGTAATC
>JAFSGG010000024.1 GCA_017434775.1 Clostridia bacterium | reverse complement strand
TGTCAACCGTCTTCGTCGTTCCATCAACGAACGCGGCAAGATCCTGCCCCGCCGTATGACCGGCAATTGCGCCAAGCATCAGCGTCAGCTGAGCGAAGCCATCAAGCGCGCCCGTGCCATCGCGCTGCTGCCCTACACGGTAGACTAAGCAAAGTCAATCGCAGCCCGGAATTGCTCCGGGCTGTTTTTTTATGGAAAAAATTGATCGAAAGGGCGGTTTGATTCGTCTTATAGGGTGAAGAATGCATTTTTCCAGGGAAAGGAACAAACCAATGACGGAACAGGAATTTGACAGCCGGGTGCGGCAGATGGAAGGGAAAATGTACCGCATTGCCCGTTCCATGCTGCGCAGCGAATCCGACTGCGGCGATGCGCTGCAAAATGCGGTGTTTGCTGCGTGGCGGAAATTGCCTTCCCTGCGGGAGGAAGCGCAGTTTGAAGCGTGGCTGATGCGGATCCTTTTGAACGCCTGCCGGGATGTGCAAAGGGGGTATCTGCGCCGCAAAGGCGAGTTGCCCATGGAGGAAGCGTTGCATGCTGCTTCTGCCCCGCCCTGGGATGTGGATTTGCAAATTGCTTTGCAAACATTGCCGGAAAAATTCCGCCTGCCCATCCTGCTCCATCATATGAACGGCCTTTCCGTGCCGGTGATTGCCCGGGTGCTGCGGTTACCCCAGAGTACGGTGAAAGGCCGCATCCGGGAAGGACTGAAAAAGCTGCGCAGGCTGCTGGAGGAGGAAGAAGGATGAACGAATTCCATTTTGAAAACGCATTTCCTTTGGTTCCGCCCGTGGTGCATGGGCGGCTGGAAAAAGCATTGGAGGAAAAGAACATGAATAGGCAATATGCAAAACGATCTTCTGTTGTTTTGGCGGTGGTGATGGCACTCTTGCTTGGGGTGATGGGACTGGCGTATGCCGCCACGCAAACGGGCATTCTGAATTATCTGGTGGGCGGCGAAGAAAACGCCTCCCAGGCTTTGAAAGACAGCGTTCAGACGGTTGCCGCCACAGCTTCCGGCGACGATATTCAGATTGATCTGACCGGCGCCATCTATGACGGCGACCGGCTGGCACTTTCGTTTACGATGGAAAACAAACAGCCGGAAAACGTGGCCTTGGTCACACTGGATACTGTGACCCTGAACGGCAAATGGGTCCCCATCAATTTTCAGAGTTTTCAGGATCAATGGCTGCCGGATGTGTTCACGGTGGATGTAGCGCCAACCATCCGCAACCCTCTTTCCGGGGGCATGCTGAGTGCTGCCTTGCAGGAGGATTACACAGGAATCGTCCAGGGGGAAGCTACCTTTGTGGTCAGCCGGCCGGTGAAAGAGATGGTGGTTGTGGATCCATGGATGTGGTATGACCTGGAAACGGTGATCCCGGATGCGGAGTGGCGGAAGGATTACGAAGACCGGAAAAGGGCCATTGAACAATCCGGGCTGAAAATTGCGGATGTATTCACCATGGAAGTGGGCTATTGGCTGCAAGAAGGATACACGCCTGTGGATGTAAGCAGCCTTTTCCTGCTGGACAGAGCGGAATACAGCGATCTGGCCCCCTTCTATGCCGGGCCGGGCTATGGGGAAAGGCCTGCGTTCAGCAATGTAACAAACAGGGCTGGACAGATGCAGGTGACGGAAAGAATCACCCTTTCCTTTACCTTCGATGCTGATGCAGCCAAAGAGAGCAGGATAGAGCCTGTGTTGGAAGATATTCCGCTGGAAAACGGCACTGTGCATTTTGAAAAGGTGGTGGTCACACCCCTTTCCACGCTGATCGAGATTCGCATTTATCCGAAAGATAATACACAGGAAGCAAAAGAAGCATTGATGGAATGCTATGATACGGCCTGGCTGTGCAATGCAAATGGAGAGCCGCTTGATTATCTGGACATGGAAGGCGAAGGATGGAGGGGGTATCGTGAGGAAACCGATGGCGAAAGCTATTTGGTGATCGAAACCTCCTGGGGCGGCATGAAAACCATGCCGGATGCCCTTGGCTTTTCCTTCCCCCATGCGCCGGAAACCGATGACCCGGATGTGCAGCGGATGCGTCAGGAGTTCACCGAAAAAGTAGTGATTCCGCTGAAATAAACGTTTGCCCGGAGAAATCCGGGCTTTTTTGTTTGGAAACATGTTGAAAATCAGACGGGAATGTGGCAATGCTTGCCCGGAAAAAGGGAAACTGGTATAATAAAACCGGAGAAACAAACGATAGGTATTTTATATAAAAGGGGCAAAAGAAAATGAATAAAAAGAAACTGATATTGATTGCCGATGACGAGATCGGCGTTCATGAGTCGCTGCGGGTTTACCTGACCAGGGAAGACTATGAAGTATACTCCGTTTTCCGGGGCGATGACGTGATGGAAGCATTCGAGCGGATGCGGCCGGATCTTGTGATCCTGGACATCATGATGCCCGGCCGCAGCGGCACCCAGGTGTGCGCGGATATAAGGGTGAAATCCATGGTGCCCATCATCATGCTCACCGCCAAGGGAGAAGAAGTGGATAAACTGCTGGGTTTTGCCTTGGGGGCGGACGATTATCTGGTGAAGCCTTTCTCGCCCCGGGAGGTGGTGAGCCGGATTCAGGTGATTTTCCGCAGGCTGAACCAGATGCAGGCCCAGCCGGAAAAGAACCTGCTCACCATCGGCAATACCGCCATTGACCTCAAGTGCTACGAAGTGACCGTGAAGGGGGAAAAGATGCTGCTCAGCCCCAAGGAAGTGGAAATTCTGCATCTGATGGCTTCCCATCCCCGGCAGGTGTTTACCAGGGAACAATTGCTGGACAACATCTGGGGCTTTGATTTTAACGGCGACAGCCGGGTGGTGGATACCAGCATCAAACGAATCCGCAAAAAGCTGCCGGAGGATACGGATATTCTGCTCAAATCCGTGTACGGCGTAGGGTATAAGGCGGAGGTGCGGGGCGATGCCTAAACGGTCGTCCTATCTGAGAAGGTTTGTTTTATTGCTGATCGTTTGTATTCTGACAATCAGCGTGTTTGCCTTCGGGTTTTCCAGCTTTTATTTTTCCCAGGCGTCCCGGGATGCGGAATTTGCCATGCTGAAGGGAAACCTCCAGGATGCCGGGGACCTGCTGCGCCGGTATGATGCCGGTGAAGTGGATCAGGCCGGATTGCAGGAAATGCTCAATCATCCGCTGAACCCGGATGGAGTATTTTACCTGCTGCTGGACAGGGAAGGCAAGGCGCTGGCTTATTCCGATGATGCGGTGCCCTATCTGGCCCGGGCTTCGGCCCGTTCCCTGACGGATGCGGTGGTGGAGGATAAGGCGACCATCATTCGCAGCGGCGATGAAGGGCGGCTGGCCATGGTGGCCGGCAGCAAAACGGAGGAAGGGTATGTGTTTGCCGGCCGCACCACCCGGATCAAAGCGGTGACGGAAATGGCGTTCCGCAGCAGGCTTTTGTTATCTTTGGGCGTGGTTTTGTGTGCCATTCTGCTGCTCAGCGCGCTTTTTGCCAGAAAAGTATCCAAACCGGCCCGGATGATTACGCAGACTGCCGGCCGGCTGATCGAGGGGGATGCGGTGATCCTGCCGGAAGACATGCCGGGGCAGGAAATGCGGGAAATTGCCCGGGCATTTATCCACATGTCTTCCACCATTGCCCGTACCATCCGGGAATTGAAATTTGAAAAAGAGAACATGAACCTGGTGCTGGAGGGTCTCAGCGAAGGGGTGGTGGCCGTGGATGCCAACGGTTCGTTTTTGCATGTAAACAGCGCCGCCCGGGAACTGCTGGGGGAAAACTCTGCGGAATTTGATGAGCTGATGGAAGCTTTGCGCACAGGCAATACGGAAGGGCGCATTCTGAAAGAACAGAACGTATTGCATTATGTGATCAGCCTGCTGCCCGGGGACGAGGAAGAAACTTTTCGGGGAAGGGTGGCCCTGATCCGCGACGTGACACGGGAAGAACGGCTGGAACGCACAAGACGGGATTATGTGGCCAATATTTCTCACGAGCTGCGCACGCCCCTCACTTCCATCCGGGGCCTGGCGGAAGGCTTGCGGGACGGCCTGGTGACAGAGGAAGAAGACAGGCAGCGGTATTATAACATCATTACCGGGGAAGCCACCCGGCTGTCCCGGCTGGTGAATGATCTGCTGGAATTATCCAGCCTGCAGTCCAATCCTGCGGCCTTTGAAACGGAACGGGTGGATCCTTGCGAATTGATCTGGGAAACCTATGATCTCAGCCGCAGTTTGTTTGAAAAGAAGGGGATCCAATTTGTCTGTGATGTGCCGGAGGAAGAATTGCCTTGGATTGACAGCAACGAAGACCGGCTGAGCCAGGTGCTCACCATCTTCCTGGATAATGCCCGGAAATTTACGGAGGCGGGCGGCACGGTGACGCTGGGGGCCCGGAAGGCGGAGGGCGGCGTGGAATTTTTTGTGCAGGATACCGGGATCGGTATGGATGCGGAAACAAAGAAACTGGCCTTTGAACGCTTCCATCAGGCAGAAACCAGCCATTCGGGCAAAGGCAGCGGCCTGGGGCTTTCCATTGCCCGGGAAATTTTCAAGAAAATGCAGGTGGATATTCAGGTGGACAGCAGCCCCGGCCGGGGCAGCACCTTCCATTTTGTGATTCCTGCCCGTGATCCAAAGGATATGCCAATTTCATAGTTTCATTTTTCGGCAGGATGTGTTATACTGTAACATATTCCCCGCGAGAAAGGTTGGAAATGATCAATGTTTGGCAAATGGAGAAATAATTACTACTACGGCAAGAGCGGCCAGGGTGATTTTCGTCGGGACGATCTGCCCCATAACCGGTGGGAACTGTTCTGGGCCATGCTGCGCACCCGTCTGGCCGGGCTGTGCCGGCTGAACCTGACGGTGGCTGCGGTGTGGCTGCCGCTGATTGTGGTGGTATATATTTGCGCTACGGAATTTATTGAAAAATGGCAGATTCTGGCCATGCATCTGGAATATCTGGATACCGGTGTGATGAGTGAACACCTGACGGTGGAAGCCGTGGCCGCTTTTGCGGAAATTATGAAGGAAACCACGCCGGCTGCCCTGATGGACGAAGCTGTGCAAAGCAGCCTGTGGAAGTTCTGCCTGTGGTGCATTCCCTGCATTGCCATTACCGGCCCGGTGCAGGCCGGTCTTGCCTATGTGTGCCGCAACTGGAGCCGGGACGAACACGCTTTTGCCTGGTCTGATTTCAAAGATGCGGTGAAATCCAACTGGAAGCAGGGTTTGCTCATTTCTGTGATCACCTCCCTGATGCCCCTGATTGCTTATACCAGCTATGACATCTATGGCCAGATGGCCAATACCCAGGGGATTCTGTTCATGGTGCCCCAGATGCTGGTGCTCACCATGGTGGCTGTTTGGATGCTGAGCCTTGTGTTCATGTACCCCATCATTGTGACGTACGAAGTGCGGAATATTGATCTTATCAAAAACGGCCTGACCCTGGCCATTGCCCGGCTGCCCCATACGGTGGGGCTCAGGCTTTTGACCCTGGTGCCGGCCCTGATTGCCATTGCGGTGTTCTATTTTACCGGCACGCCCATTGCCCTGCTGGTGCTGGGTGCCTACTATATCCTGATCGGCTTTTGCCTGGTGCGCTTCATCCATGCCAGCTATGCCAACGGTGTGTTTGACAAATACATCAATTCCCGGCTGGAAGGTGTGCAGGTGAACCGCGGCCTGGCGGTGGAAGAGGATGACGAGGACGACGAAGCGGAAGAAACCCTCTCCGAATAAACTGGCTTTTCATCGGGAAAACTGCATACAGCGGTTTAGGCCGCAATATACGGGCGGCCTGTAACATGCGGGCCGCCCCTGATGTATGCGGAGGGACAACATGAAACCTTTATCTCCGGAGGATCGGCTGAAATATGAAATTGCCCGGGAACTGGGGCTGCTGGACAAACTGCTTCAGGTGGGCTGGGCAGGCTTGAGCACGGCGGAAAGCGGGCGGATCGGCGGCCTGTGCGGTGCCCGGAAAAAGAAACGAAAGGACATATGAAACATGTATCAATCCTTTGCCGGCGTGTATGATGCCCTGATGGCGCAGGTGGATTATGCTGCCTGGGCAGCCCATTATGATGCGCTCATGCAGCATTGCGGGGTGAAAAAAGGGGCCAAATGCGTGGAATGTGCCTGCGGAACCGGCAGCCTCACCCTGCCCCTGAAAAAAAGGGGCTATCAGATGACCGGCGTGGACCTTTCCGAGGAAATGATCGCAAGGGCTATGGAACGGGCCCGGAAAGAGGGGCTTTTGATTCCCTTCATCCGGCAGGATATGTGCCTTTTGCAGTTGCCAAGGAAAACGGAATGCATTCTGGCTACCTGTGACGGGGTCAATTACCTGACGAAGCCGGAAAAGGTGCAGCAGTTTTTTGTCGCGGCATTTGCTGCCCTGAAGCCGGGCGGCGCCCTGATTTTTGACGTATCTTCCGCCTATAAGCTGGAGAATACTTTGGGGAACAATACCCTTACCTGCGATGAAGAGGATTTTGCCTATATCTGGCACAACCGCTTCGATGGGGAAAAGGCGCTGGTACACATGGCCTTGTCCATTTTCCATAAACGGCCGGACGGTGCTTTTGACCGCATCGAGGAAACCCAGACCCAGCGGGCCCATACGCTGGAGGAACTTACGCTGGGACTGCATAAAGCCGGCTTTGAAAATGTGCAGGCCTTTGGCAATATGCGCATGACCCAGGCCCGGCAAAATGACGAACGGCTGCATATCTGTGCCCTCAAGCCCCTTGCATAAAAGGGCAAAATAGGGCATAATGGGGTATACAAAGGGGGCAGGAAGCATGTATCAGGCTTTGTACCGGGTGTGGCGGCCCAGGAAATTTTCCGATATGGTGGGCCAGGAAAGCATTGTCCGTACGCTGACCAATCAGGTAAGCGCCGGGCGTATTGCCCATGCCTATTTGTTCTGCGGCAGCCGCGGCACCGGCAAAACCAGTGCGGCGAAAATCATGGCCCGGGCCATCAATTGCGAAAACCCCCAGCATGGGGATCCCTGCTGTGAATGCAATTCCTGCCGGATGATTGAAAGCGATACGTCCTTTGATGTATTTGAAATGGACGCCGCCAGCAACAGCCGGGTGGATGAAATTCGGGAGCTATTGGAAAAGGTGGATTATCCGCCTCAGTTTGGCAAGTATAAGGTGTACATTATTGATGAAGTGCACATGCTGTCCAATTCAGCTTTCAACGCCCTGCTCAAAACCTTGGAAGAGCCGCCGGAATACATGGTGTTCATTCTGGCTACCACTGAGCCCCAGAAACTGCCTTCCACCATCCTGTCCCGCTGCCAGCGGTATGATTTCGGCCGCTTCACCGAAAGCCAGATAACCGGGCACCTGAAAAAGGTGGCGGCGGAAAGCGGCGTGGAAGCGGAAGAGGATGCCTTGGCCCTCATCGCCCGGGCGGCAGAAGGCGGCATGCGTGATGCCCTGTCCATTCTGGATATGTGCATCGGCGGCGGCGAAAAAGTGACGGAAGAAAGCGTACGAAGCGCTCTGGGTACGGCAGACAGGGCATTCTTGTTCCAGTTCACCGGGGCACTTTGCGATAAAGAGGGCGGCGAAGCCCTTCGGCTGATTGACAAAATGATGATGGACGGCCGGGATGTGCAGGTGTTTTTGAAGGATCTTTCCGCTCATCTCAGGCTTTTGATGGCTGCCCGGCTTTGCGGCGCGGATGAAACGGTGCCCGGCCTTGGCGGCGTGTATGGCAAACGATATCTGGCTCAGGCGCAAAAATTCAGCCAGGAAAGGCTGCTGCGGGCGCTGGAACTTTGCATGAAAGCGGAGGGCGACACAAGATGGGCATCCTCCGGCCGCAGTGTGCTGGAGATTTTTGCCCTGCGGGTGTGCGAACAGCCGGAAGAAAGGGATTATGAAGCACTGCTGGAGCGCATCGGCGAACTGGAACTGAAAATAGAGGAATTGGAAAAGCGGGGCGTGGCCGCTCCGGCTGCGGCACCGGATTTTGTGCCGAAAATTCCCAAACGTGCCGAAAAAGTGGCCGATGCACCCATTGTGGAAACGCCGGTGCCCCAGGGCAGCAAGGCGCCCAAGGACGTGTGGAACGATGCCCTGAAACTGCTGCGGCGAAACGCACCCATGGTGTTCGCCCCCCTGAGCCAGGCGAAATACGGCGGTTATCAGGATGGGCTGTACCGGGCTGTTTTCCCCAAAGAACAGAAATTCTTTTTGGATATGCTGCAAAATGATGAACGGCGCAAGCTGGTAGAGGATGCCCTCAACCAATCCGGCGGCATCAATGCCCGTTTTGAAGCCGTCCATGCCCTGCCCCAGGCGGATCCTCAGGCCCAGAAAATGGCGGATGATAACCTGGACGCTCTCATCGGCACCTTCGGCCGGGATAAAGTGACCGTGGAATGATTTGCCCGAAGCAGGGGCTTATGCAGCCCCTGTACCCTGCATCCGAGGACACCGTCCTCGGAACACCTTTTCCGCGATGTAGTTGCACGACGGAACAAACATGTTTCCGCGCGAAGCGTGAGAAACGAATTCCGTAGGGACGGCCATGGGCTGTTCGCTAACGGAGGGACGGAACAGGGGCTTATGCAGCCCCTGAACCCCGCACCAAAGGACACCGTCCTCTGGACACCTTTTCCGCGATGTAGTTGCACGACGGAACAAGCATGTTTCCGCGCGAAGCGTGAGAAACGAATTCCGTAGGGACGGCCATGGGCCGTCCTTTTTTCTTCGTCCCTATTTTCGGAAAACTTATGCACACACAAAGCAAAT